>JAFDFT010000063.1 GCA_019309685.1 Deltaproteobacteria bacterium | reverse complement strand
GAATACTATGAGAAAAACGGTATTGCCCCCATGGTACGCGTCCTATCAAAAGTAACAGGTTTTAAACTAAAGCACATTTATGAACTGTTTCCGTCAGGACCGGGCAAGGGAGCCTGTAAAATGGCCGGCCTGCCAAAACCAACCGGATGTGTATAGTTTAAAATACCTTGTTTATTTCGAACTATCTTTAAAAGAGTTCTGCAGTATTGCAGGACTCTTTTTTTTGTTTTAATATTTCAGGCATGAATGTTATTGTAAAATCAAATACTAAAACAGAACTCATTGATATTACATCAAAAATCAATCAAATTGCTCAGCAGAGCAAAGTGGATAAGGGATTTTGCTTTATTTTTGTGCCCCATACAACTGCAGCTATAACGATCAATGAAAGTGCAGACCCTGATGTGAAATCAGATATTCTGATGATCCTAAATCAAATCATTCCCTGGAAAGCTCAGTACCGGCATATGGAAGGAAACTCACCCGCTCATGTAAAATCTACTCTTGTCGGCGCTTCCGAAATGATCGCCATTGAAAATGGACAGCTTGTGCTTGGCACATGGCAGGGAATTTTCTTCTGCGAATTTGACGGACCGCGCACTAGAAAAGTTCATGTACATTTTTTAGAAGAAAAATTGGAAACATAATTAATGGTTCAAGAATCAAATAAAATGGATGATATTGACCGGGCGATCCTGAATCGACTTCAGTCCGATTTTCCAATTACAGCCCGGCCCTTTTCTGTCATTGCAAATGATCCGAATTTACAATCACTCGATCTTACTGAATGGAATGTATTAGAACGTATCAACCGGCTAAAAACAAACGGTATCATTCGCCGAATCGGAGGCAACTTTGTACCGGAAAAACTAGGATTCACCAGTACCCTATGCGCAGCGAATGTCCCGGAAGATATGATTGATGCCTTTGCTAAAGTGGTAAACCGTTATCCGGGAGTGACCCATAACTACAAGAGAAATAATACCTATAATATCTGGTTTACTTTTATTGCACGCTCCACAAAAGAAATTGAAAAGAAATTGAAAGAAATTTCTAAAAAAACCGGTGTGAACGATATTATCAATCTGCCTGCAACAAAAGTTTTCAAGGTAAAAGCACACTTTGATCTGTAATCAGCTCAAGGGATCAAAAGCCGCCAATGTGATCTTCGCAAAGGGTGAAACACTTAAAACTTAAAACTTGAACCATGAAAGATATCCGCGCAGCTGCCGTCATATCCAGTTCGCCTGTTGGAAAAATTCGAAACAACCTTGATAATATGGCCAAATGGATCGAAACGGCCAGAAAAAAAGAAGTTTCAATTATATGTTTCCCGGAAATGAATATTACCGGATATAACAGCGGTAAACATATGATAAATGCAGCGGAAACCTTGTCGGGGCCTGTCACGAAAGAATTATGCCATATGGCCGATCATATGGATATGGTGATACTCGCAGGAATGGCCGAAAAAGATATGAAAGGAAACATCTTCGCCAGCCACCTGGTAGTAAAACCCGGTAATGAAGTGTCTGTATATCGTAAAGTGCATATTGCTCCGGCGGAACGCGATATCTTTTCCCCTGGCGATACAGCTCCTCTATTTAATTTTCGAGGTGTTACGTTTGGCATTCAGCTCTGCTATGACGCGCATTTTCCTGAACTTACAACCCGGATGGCAATAGACGGAGCTGACATTATATTTATGCCACACGCATCTCCGCGTAAATCACCGGACGAAAAACTCCAATCCTGGCTGCGCCATCTTACTGCCAGAGCATACGACAATAGTGTTTTTATCATTGCCTGCAACCAGACAGGCCATAATGAAATGGGCCTTCATTTCCCCGGCATAGCGGTTGCAATAGATCCATCAGGTGAAATATTAAACACCTATTTAAGCAATGACGAGGGTTTGTTGATTATCGATCTGAAGGCCGAAACGCTGAAAAGTGTGCGGGAACACCGGATGAAGTTTTTTCTGCCAAATCGAAGGCCGGAGATATACAAGCTTGATTAACTAGTGCCCATCCACAAATTGTTATTTTGTCCGATTTCCCGCCTACGCTTAGGCTACGGCGGGGCAAGCTGCGTTCCCGATGAGCGGGATCTTCGCTACGCTTCGACAGGCTCAAATTTTAATCCGCCACCGTACTTTGGCGGATTAATCCTCGAAATACTAAATGTATGGATGTCTGCCCCGTAGGTCAAAAAATCGTACGGGGTGGTTAATCCGCCAGAGGCGGATCGCCTTCCTTGAACTTGAACAAAATATCTAATTTCTTGACGGACACTAACTAATAGGTCAAAAGGAAATAGTATTGCCATATGCATAAAATGATGATTTATTAATTTAACAAAATAACAAGAAATGCAATGGAAAAACATTTACCAACGAAAGAAGAATTAACCGAATCCCTGCGCTTTGCCCCGTTTCATAGGTGGCTTGATCTCAGGATTGGCGAAATAACTGATGATGGGCTTGAGATTATTATGCCATGGCGCCCGGAGATTATCAGTAATACCAATCCTAAGGAAGTTATCCATGGAGGCATCCTGGCCTCTTTAATTGATCATACAGGACTATACGCTGTTTTATCGCAAGGTGTGAAAACAACCAGCACCGCTTATGTACATGTGGATTATCATCGGCTGGCTACCAGCGGCCCCATATCAGCCAAAGCAAAAATACTCAAAATTGGCCGGACCATTTCAACTGCAGAAATTTTTGTTTATGGACCGGATGGCACCTTGCTGGCAAGCGGTCGTGGAGGGTATCCCTGCTCATAAAAAATCAACATACGGTCTAAATATACAGACTCTATAAACCGGTGCAAAAGAACATAGAACCCATCCTGGAAAAGATTTACAAAAAATATAATAAACGTGAATTTATACATCCGGATCCATTGGAATTTCTCTTTTCCTATAAAAATGTCAGGGATCGCGAAATTGTTGCCCTGGTAGCATCATCGCTTGCTTATGGCAGAGTCACACAAATCTTGAAAAGCGTTTCTTCAGTACTTAAGACACTAACCCCTTCACCCTATCAATTTCTGATAAAAACGTCGTTTCAATCACTTTCCAATACATTTAAGGGATTCCGACACCGATTTGCTGATGGACATCAACTTTCGTCTTTGCTTTTCGGTGCTAAAAAAACCATCACCGAGTACGGTTCCTTGAATCGATGTTTCACCCACACGCTTGCGCCCGACGATTCAACAATTATCAACGCTCTAACCTTTTTTTTTTTTGTTTTCAATTCCAGCAGAAGTAAGCCGGGCCATCTGGTTGCTCTACCTCAAAAAAAAAGCGCGTGTAAAAGAATGAATCTCTTTTTGAGATGGATGGTTAGAAGAGACGCCGTGGATCCAGGGGGCTGGGAACATGTACCGCCCTCCAAATTAATCATCCCTTTAGATACACACATGTACAGAATAGGTCTTTTGCTCGGTTTTACTAATCGAAAGCAAATGGATATGCGAACAGCCCTTGAAATAACCAGCGGTTTTCAAAAAATTATTCCAAAGGATCCTGTAAAATACGATTTTGCTTTAACGCGGTTTGGAATCAGATATGACCTGAACTTTGATGATATTCATCATTACTTCAATTCATAAATGAGTAATTTTTTGGAAGGTCAGGGAAATCAAGGAATTGAGCGGAGGCATCCTCAGTTGTACACCGCACAAGCAATTCCGAAAATTTATCCGACTTGGACGGGTTGACGCAGAGATTGCGAAAAAGGTCCATTTATTGATGGAAACTAGGCACATTTGCTTCTGAGTTACTCACCCCTTTTCGGAAAAGAATCATCCAAAGTAAAAAGGTGTATAATACGACCGCCGCTATCGCCGGGGCTTGGTAGTAATTACCGAGCGGGGCGAGAATTACAACAGTAATCCAGTGAAGTAGAATAATCTTCCCAGAATGCAGACTTAAAGGAAAGTCTCCGTATCTGCTAATAACGACCAGGCCGCAAAAATTCCATCCGTATAATGAAACAAACGAATGAAGCCTCAACAACCAACTGTAATCTTCGCTTCTATAATCAGGAAAAATTTGAAAAACAATATACATAATACCAGTAACTGCCGCAATGAGAAGAAAACCCATCCCTGAAGTTAAAAATAACTTCTGATCTACCTTCTCACTGTATTGATAAAAAAGATAAAAGATCATTAAAACTGATGCAAAAAGAATTACCGTAATATAAACCTGAAAAAGTAATTTTTCAAAAATAATAAAACCAAAAAATATGATGACACCTAGATTTACCGACCAAAAACCAAAATTCTTCAAATTGATGATGAGTTTGCCTTTGTTATTTTTTATCAGTGCAAATATCACCGACATAGTGATCAGTGAAACAGGGAAAGAAAAGCCCAGAAAAAATGTGTCGAGCTTTAGTTTTTCCATGTTAAATATTTTCAAATATTCATTATTAATGATGACCATTGCGGATATCACCAGCCCTATGGAAAGACATAAAAGAGCAGCATGGTGAAATTTTTCTGAAGCTGGCACATTTTCTTTAAAAAAATCTTTTGGGAAAAATGAAAAATGTTTAATCCTTATCTGCTCAACAATTACGGCCAGTATAAATGAGATCACTATGGCAGGAACATATAATTTAAGAAAAGCCAGTATCGCATAAGAAATGGATAGTAATAAAAAAAGAGCGCTTTTGATTGTCAAATCACTTTTTTCTTCGGTAAAACATATTATAACCGTGCCCCCGCTGCAAAGATTAAACAAAAATATATGGAGTCTTTCAAAATTCATTCCCCAATTTTCAGGGACAAAAATGTGCAGAAAACCAAATGAAAGCGCAAGGGGCATTAAAACTGCCAGGATAACTTTTAGGCGGATATTCATTTTTAGATTTTTTCCACTTGTGGCCTATAAACAAGGCCGTAATAAATTGTTTTTTGATGCTGGGAAATACCCTGTTGGCATCAACAATTAAAACGTCATTTTAGGAAGGTTCGCCTGTATGGACGCATAATCTCCGCTGTCCCTTAAAAAAGATAATATAAAGGCTAAAAACAAAATAAAAAATATCCCGGACTAGCAATTGAATACTGGCCACTTTAGAATCAGAGCCGTTAAAAGAAAAACATCCGCAATCAAATTCATGCCCTCTGAGTAGATTAATCGAGATGGCCGTAATAAAGCCAAAAAGAAGCCCTATTATGATAGCGGTCGCGGATCTGGGATAAATACCCAGCAGCAGGAAAATACCGGAATAAAATTCCATAAAAGGCAGAATTATTGCGATGAGATTAATGGATAAATCAGGAAAGAGGTAATACCCATAGATGATTTTAGCAAACGCGGCAGGATCCGCTATTTTGTGGATGCTTGCGTAGACAAAAATAATGCCTATCACCCATCGTAAGACCAGCTCTGCCCAATTATTTTCTAGTAGAATGTTAAGCCTATTTTTCAATAGGATACCCTTTCTCTTCCCAACCCGGATAACCGTCGATGAATATTTTCACTTCAATGTAACCCAAATGAATGAGTTTTTCAGCCAGAATATGGCTGTCCTCGCATTCTCTGCCCGAACAATATGTGATGATATGTTTAGAAAACGGATATTTATCCAAAAACTCCTCAATTCTTTCATCAAAATGATTTAATGGCATTGATACCGACCCTTTAATACGACCTTCGGCATAATCGTCTTGAACCCTGGCATCTACAAAAACAGCATTTCCATTGTTAAAAAATTCTCTGGCTATTTGAATATCCCTTATTTCCAGTTCATGAAGGTAAGGAAGATCCTGTTTTGATTTGGCGCTGACAGCACCTTTGGACATGTCCCATTCGCCGAGCAAAGCGATGCCTTTTGGAGACAAAAAATTTAGGCCAAACGCTGAGAACAGGGATATAACAATAATAATGATAAGCCCTGTTATGATGTTTTTCGATAACATTGTGGTTTAATTCTACCCGTCATTGTTGTGCAGATCAAGTTCAATGATTGTTCCGGGTGTATCCATTTCTTCTAAATGTTTTAATAGCAATCTCATTACCGACAGCTGCCTGGAGATCTGTCCAGGGAAAGAAATTGGATGCCCTAATGGGAAACCCGGGTAAATCGCGCGTGGCGGGCGAACAGATCCGGTAATTTCTTTTGACAAACTAACAGAAATCGTGGATATACCTGCCGCCTCAATTACTCTTTGAATCAATCCCACGGATTGGTTGCAGATCCCTCAGGCAGGTACCAAAATCACCATGTCCACAGCGTCGTCTTTTAAACTGTGGGCAACACGTGGGGCTGAATGATTTATCAATGTATCCATATGCCTGCCCCGGATATGTCCCATAAATGAAAAATGCCGGTAATTCACGTCACCGATATCGCCTGTTGTTTTAAGTTCCTGAACACGCTCAATCGGAAATACAATATTGATATCCCTGTCAGCGTCTGTATGGTCATAGTAATTATGAGTAATTGTTAAATCCTGAGTGGATGCATCAGAAGGGATCTCCCTGAAGGTCGGGTCTCCATCCGGATCCAGCATATCAAAAACCGGCTGAATTTTTAGCCTTACACCACCTGTTGTGATCAGCGCCAGCCTGCTTTCTTTAATTTCATTTTTTAATGGTGCCCATGGAGTATCATTAAAAGTAACAAATGTTGAACGCTTTGCCCATCTATAAACAAGCCAGGGAAACCTCGTAAGTATTTTTGCTATGGCTCGATCTTTTAGCTGTCTTAAGTTTGAGATCATCTAATCAGTTCCCATCCATTAATAGCTCTTTTCCGCAATCTCTTCCTCATTCCGCCTCAGGCGGGCATCCAATATCCTTATACCTCTTGAAACGCACAATTTTTACCTGTCCCGTTAAATCTCCCATATTTAACTGGGGTTCAATTCAACTTTAAAAAATCATCTATAGTTGACTTTAGAAATTAGCAATTTTCCGCAAGGTCAAGGAAATCAAGGAATTGCGCGGAGGCGTACTCAGTTGTACACCGCACAAGCAATTCTGAAGGTTTATCCGCCTCAGGCGGGTTGACGCAGAGATTGCAGAAAAGGGCCATTTCTACTAATGGAGGAAACATTCTCCGTCCTTAACCCTAATCGCCCTGGAAGAATAATCACACAAATCCGGATTATGCGTAACCATAAGAATGGTCTGGCCATTATTGTTAAGCTGTTTTAGAATATTCATTACATCTTTCGCGGTGCTGGTGTCAAGGTTTCCGGTAGGCTCATCTGCTAATAAGATGGGTGGATTATTAACAATAGCGCGTGCGATAGCCACCCGCTCCTGCTCCCCGCCTGACAACTGATCCGGTAGACGATGTGCCTTATCTTTAAGCCCAACACTTTCTAGAACCTTTACCGCCATTTCTTTTTGCTGGCCTGCATCAATTCCTGTTATGGCCATAGGGAGTTTTACATTCTCAATCACCGTCAAGTACGAAATGAGCTGAAAAGACTGAAAGATAATGCCTACATATTCACTTCTGAAATCCGCTCTCTGTTCGCTGGACAAACCATAAATATCGAGTGTATCCACGAATAACTTCCCCTGTGTTGGATGATTTAGACCGCCGATAATGGAAAGAAGTGAGCTTTTGCCTGATCCGGACTGCCCCATCATGGCAACAAACTCACCGTCATCAATAAAAAAATCCACGTGCTTTAAAGCATGAACGACCGTATCACCGCTCTCATAGTCCTTGCTGATGTTATGTACTTCAATTAAGTGCGCGTCTGATTGCATATATTTTCTCCTAATTCTTTATGTTCAATTTAGAATCTAATATTATGGTCTACAATTAACATATGATATGGATGTCATTGCGAGCGAAACGAAGCAATTTCACTCCATCTTAAAAATCAGGGGGTTTGCGGAGCCAGTTCCGAATGGGATATCCTTTGATAGAATAAAACATTCAAAAAAAGATTGCTTCGTCTCTTCGTTCCTCGCAATGACAGTAAAAAATCCTACATTAATTGCAAAACAAAGTACTGGTACTTACAAAGCTCTTAAAGCATTGCTCGGATCAAGACTGCTTGCCCTGTGTGATGGATATAGGCTCGCAATAAGACTTAGCGAAACCGAAAGCAATAGGGATATCAAACCAATTTGAATATTCATGCCGGCATAAGATCCTTTTTCTACGGCAAGAGGGATTATGGCCAATGCAACGCCATTTCCGCCAAAAAATCCTATGATTCCGCCAACAATTCCAATGAGCATCGCTTCCAGTAAGATTATTTGCATCACATGCCCCTTTCGAAAACCGATGGATCGAAAAATGCCGATCTCCCGGGTCCTTTCATTTACCGAGCCCATCATGGTTACGAACACCAGTAAACCGCCAATAAAAATTACTAACGCGGATATTCCCAAACTAAATGATTTAAACATCTCAATAGACTGCATTTTTGACATAACAACCTGCTTCAGCGCCGTTACCTTGGCATCAGGGAATTTTTCCGCAATTTGAAGCGTTATCTCTGTAATAGGACAGCCATTGCAAAAAGCGGCAATTTCAACCATGGATATTTTTCCTTCTTTTCCAAGAACGCGCTGCGCTTCACGCAGATCCGCAACAATTACATTGTCATCAGATGACCCCGTAGCTTTTAAAACAGCAGCAACCTTAAAAGGACGGTCACTTATATCAAACACATCACCCGCAGATAAACCAAACATAGAGGCAACCTCAGAACCTAAAATGACCTCATTTGCTTCTTTTGGGATATTTCCATTATACACCCACCAGCTTTTAAGGGGCAATTCTTCGTTAAAATTTACTCCCATCAGGAGTACTTCTTTACCTTCTACCTTTACTGTGCCTAAAACTTTTGGAGAAACGATTCCCAGGTTTTTATTATTTTTTATGTTACGGATATTCGGTATCGTTGC
>JAFDFT010000436.1 GCA_019309685.1 Deltaproteobacteria bacterium | reverse complement strand
ATATTTATACCTCATCTATAGAAGATATACAAAAATATGAATAAACTAAGCTATACCCTTAATCCCTATGTAATTAGTAAAAGTTTTTCATTTTATTTACACTCATTTGAGGTTTCACTTTACCATCAACTTTAGACTTTTAACGAGACAATAATTTTCAAAGCTGGTTAAATGGGAATTAGAATTTGGTTTATGATAAAAAGCGATGAAGCTGTGTCAAAAATTCTGGTTGGATTTATATTTTCACAGGCAATATTATCTACTTATGGCTCTGAGTATGGGCTAAATTAGGATAAAAAACAACGGTAATTGCCGAACAAAACACTAGACATGAAACCATAACTTTGACCAAATGTTTACCTCAACAGACTAATTGTCAACACATTAATTAACTCAATATGAAATATCAATTTTTGCATTTCTTCTCCATTGTGTGTTTATTCATTATTGTCATTTCCGGATGCGACAATAAGAGTCAAACCACCAAACTCAGTGAGGCAAAAGTCAAAATATCAAAGCTCACTTCTGAAAATAAAAAACTACAAGATCAAAACAACGAACTCGTTCTCCAGAAAGAAACACTGCTGATAAATCATCAAGAGTTGCAAGAATGGACAAAGAAATTAGTGAATAGATATGGACCCGGCGTCTGGTACATGGATGAATCCACTATGCCCATATTTATCAAACCAATTAAATCGGGAGACGTAAAAGAAATCATTAAAGAAATTAATCTGAAGTTTAAACAAGATGGCCTTCCTTTAATAGTCCTAACAAAAACCAAAGGGAATACAGCGTATGTTCGCATCATTGACGCCCCTTTACTTACTCAAAGAATGGGCACCCATGGCTCAACCAGCTACCTCAACGCGGTTACATATTCTTTAGCTTCTGTTGATCAAATTGATTGTGTGATGTTTGACTTCAAAGAAGGCGACCATGCCATTCCTGGCAAATACTGCAAATAATATATAATTCTTTTATGTTAAAGTGGATTCTTTAGCATAAAGCCAAATCACACTAATACATTTATTACCTGAATTCTGCACTAATTTAATGGGCTTCCTTTAGGTCCTGTGTTTAAAAAACATTTGCAATAATCTCTTTTCTGTAATACGTTTATTTAACTCAAGTCAATTATCAAACTAAGTTTGATAATTTAACTATAACCGGAAAATATATTTTATTTTCAATAAATTACTTATTCATCTGTCCAAATCTTATGTTTAGGTTACTTCAATTTTACATGGAGGTCATATGATAAAACCAGATATCGTCATGGAACTTGAACCACTGTTTCGCCCTCAATCTGTGGCGGTCATCGGAGCGACTAATAACAGAGCTAAATGGGGATATTCGACATTTTTCAGTTTGCAAAATAATTATCCTGGAAAGCTCTACCCTGTAAACAGGCAAGACGACACTATCTTGGGCTGTCAAGCATTTCCGAAGGTAACAGACATACCGGGTCCGGTGGACCTTGTTGTGGTGGTTGTTCCCCCGGAAAATGTTGCTAAAGTGATGGAAGACTGTGTCGCAAAGGGTGTCAAGGCGGGTGTCATCATATCCGCCGGTTTTGCAGAAATCGGCGAAAAGGGAAAGACAATGCAGGATGAAGTGATTAAAATAGCAAAACAAGGCGATATCCGCTTGGTCGGACCCAATTGCATGGGGATGTGGAGCGCAGCAGGCAACCTCCCTGCATTCATGTTCCCTATGCGAATAATGCCGGGTCCCCTTGCACTGATCTCTCAGGGCGGAAATATAGGCGGAGCACTGGTTGCAGATGCAGTTGCCAGGGGAATAGGATTTCAACAATATGTAAGCTGTGGCTGTACTGCAGACATACAGATTGAAGATTACGTAGAATATCTTGGATATGATGATTCAGTAAAAGTAATCATGCTGTATATTGAAGGCCTTGGTGAATCCAACCGCTTTGTGGAAAAAGTAAAAGCTGTGACTGCAAAAAAGCCGGTCATCGCGATGAAACCCGGTAGAACTGAAGCCGCTATCCGCGCGATTTCATCACATTCGGGAACCCTCTCAGGATCAAATTTGGTTTACGATTCAGTATTTAGGAAAACAGGTGTTATTAGAACATATACGACAACAGAAATGCTGGATGTGGCGATTGGATTTCTCACCCAACCACTTCCGAAGGGAAAAAATGTCATAATCACTACTCCCGGTGGAAGTTATGGCGTTATGTGTGCGGAAGCGTGCGCGCTCCAGGGTCTGAATGTAATCGACCTGCCTGAAGACGCCATGGAAACATTCAACAGCATGTTCCCAGAACGGTGGAGCCATGGAAATCCTGTTGATCCTGCGGGAGACCGTGATTTCGCGCAATATCTTAAAGCTCCGGAGGTTTTACTGGACTGCCCTGAAGTGGATGCGATTATTTTTATGGGATTTGGTTCATTTTCAGGTTTATCATCTGTTTTTGCCAGTGGAATAGACAGTAACAGAGCAAAACAATTCGAAAAATTAATAAAAGATTTTGAGGGATTCGCGCGTAATGCAATTAGTGTAATTGATTCTGGGGACCTTCCGGGGATCAGAGAACTCATCAAATCAGGGCTTAGCTATGGATACGGATTGATGGCGTCCTCAACCACTTCGGACCTGGAGGGTTTTTTTGATATGCTCGCGGAAGCTCTTACTTCTGATAAAATGATGAAAAGTAATTTTATTCGAAACTTAAGAAATTTCTTTGAATCCATGGCACAAGGTAGTTTCAACGACGCAGTAGGCCAACAGATCATTGAATTAATTGAACCCATTATTGGGGCTCTTATCGATCATTGGATCCAAAAATATAATAAACCTGTGATTACAACAACCTTTACCGAGACACTTTCCCGTATTAGTGAAGAGGGGCATTTCCCATACCCTAACGCTAAACGTGCTTCAAATGTATTGGCTAAATTAGTTGAATACAGCGAATATCTATAAATTAAAAGAAAATTGCCCTGTTATTATCGGAGTCGGGCAATGTGTTAACCGTCCTGAAGAAGAGTTTATAATAGATGATCCGCTTGATTTTGTGGTTTCATCTATCCGCAGGGCGGAAGATGATTCTAATGTAGCAGGTCTGGCCAAAGAGATTGACACTCTTTTCTTTGTGAACAGCTTCTCCTGGGTTCCGGATAAATCCCTTTCAGAACTTTCCAAAAAAATCAATGCAAAGCCTAAAGCCACTGCTTGTACCTGGATCGGAGCAAGCGCGCCCCAGTGGTTTGTGAATCAAATGAGGGAAAGACTCTTTTCGGGCAAAACACGCCTTGGCCTGATTTGCGGAGGTGAGGCGCTCTTCTCAAAAAAAATAAAAGCCGGCTCCGGTCAAGGAGATAGTTTAAAAACATTAATGGGCGAAAAACAACCGTGGATGGCCGGTGACCTCAGGGATCCCCTGACACCTCTTGAATTGAAATACGGCCTTCTGCTGCCGATACACATTTATCCTTTATTCGAAAACGCCTTGCGTCACCATGAGGGTTTATCCATTGATGAGCATTTTAACGGCTTGTGTGAATTCTGCTCAACTCTTTCATCTATCGCTTCAAAAAACCGATATGCATGGTTTAACGAAAGCAGGACTGTTGATGAAATCAAAGATGTTTCCGGTCCGAATCGGATAATTTCCTGGCCTTATACTAAATACATGTGCTCAATCATGAATGTCGACCAGTCCGCTGCCTTATTTGTAACAGATGTTAAAACAGCCGTGGAACTTGGTGTGCCTGAAGAAAAGTGGATTTATCTTTTGGGCGCGGGAGACGCCTCAGACATATGGCATGTGACAGAGCGGACAAACTTTTATTCTTCTCCTTCAGCAAAAATTGCGGCGCAGATGGCCCTTGAAGGAG
>JAFDFT010000435.1 GCA_019309685.1 Deltaproteobacteria bacterium | reverse complement strand
TTTCATATACTTCTGTATAATGGCCACTATTAGCTGCGAGTTCGGCACAGCACTCGTATAAGATAAAGTGATGGGTGTGCCCGGTTTATAACTGGACTGCTGAATGAGCTTCCTTGCTTTGTCAGGGTTAAATTCAAATACAATTTTTGGATCATAGCCGAGTTCGGACTTGGCCGCAAACAGGTACAAAGGGTAACCTTCTCCAAGGAATAAATTGTCAATAATTTCCTGCCGGTTAATGGCGTGATAGAAGGCCCGAGAAAAATTATTATCTTTGAAAATCGGATAATTATCCGGTTTATATGACAGGGCGTAAAGACTTGGAACCCTTGACTCTCTCTTTATTTTAATATGCTTTTTCTGCTTCAACCGTTTTAAATTATGGGGTAAGATATGGTTAATAAGGTCAAGCTCCCCTGTTTCAAGCATGGCGATCCGCGTAATCTCATCCTGTACGATGAGAAACTTTAACGTATTGAAATCAACTTTTTGCTCTACTTTCTTAGAAATGGTTTTTTTGGATTTTTTGTCATAGTATTTTACTTTATCAATCCAGGTGTAACCCTTATAAGCTTCCAGGGTAACAGAAGCGCCAACTTCCCTTTCAACGAAACGAAACGGTCCGCTGCCAACAGGATGTTGTCTAAATTTTTCTTTGCCTACTTTTTCATAATAGTTCTTTGAGCTGATACCTATCCATAACAATTCCATCCAGGCCGCATACGGTTCATAGAAGCGGAAAATAAGGTTATAATCATCAATGACTTCTATTTCTTCTATTTCCTCCAAGGGGCCGCCCATGAGATTTGCATTATCCGGGTTTACGCATTGTGCATATGTCCATTTTATATCATGTGCCGTTACAGGATCCCCTGTATGAAACGTAAAACCCTTGCTCATAATGATCCTGATATCCTTACCGTTTTCCATTACCCTGGCCGATTTGGTAAGAGACCTTTCAAAAGTGCGATTACCGGTTTCAGGGTCGGTCCCCAAAAGAGAGTTATGCATACTCAAAATTACCGGCAGATCAATGCCTGTTTTCATTTCAAGTATGTTTAATGTTGTGGGATCGTACTCCAGCGCCGCCTTGACTACATCGTCTGGGCCTGCTGTTACTACACCGGGCCACAGAACAAAACATATGGCTAAAAAACTCATTGTTACCAAACAAAAGATCGCTTTTCTCATGCTCTCCCTCCTTTTAGAAGTTAAGGCGTTTATGCTAAGACAATAAGACGAAACGATTCAATATGGTACAATCTAAAGGATAGTAATATGCTTTGAAGATTGATGCTAAATTTTTGCAGAAATTTAATTCATATGAATTAAAATCCGCTGTGGAGACCGGATATTGTTATTGAAAATTCAGATCAGAACGATTTGAGCATGAAAGATTATTCGGTAAAGATATTTAACCAATCATCTTTGGTCAAGCAAAATACCAAAAATGTATGGATATAGCTTTTGATGCAAAACCATTGGGGCGTTTCTAAACGGTAAATTATTAAAAATTTGGCTGGCTTACAAACGATAATTATAATAAAAAAAATTAATTCATATCTGATATATTATTAAGATTCCATACCTGATCTAAATTCTGCCCATTTCTGAGGAACATTGGATTTCGGCTTCTTTCCATAAAACAGGTCATTGATAGGAAGAATAACCAGGCCTCTCCTTTTGAAACACGTGTAGATCTGTTCGTAACAGTAGCAAAAGATAACAACCGGATGTAGCCCACCATAGAAGCCCTGACCCTTCCGAGCGGGTCTTTTCATTAATAGAAAGCATGGATTGATGTTAATATTCCATGCTTTCTTATCTCTGCAGGCACAACACATATTGTGATAAAAGATTTGACCAAAAGGATATCTTCAATAATAATGAAATAACCTTGATTAAAAAAACAAATCGATATTAGTCTTATAAGGAATGTTCACTGTGGAGACAAATTATGAACGACCGAATGTATGATAAATTAAAACCATTGTTTTCCCCTGAGTCCATTGCCATCATAGGTGCATCCAACACTCGTGATAAATGGGGAAACAGCATGGTGTCCCGGCCTCTTCGATCCTCTTTTAGAGGACCGATTTATCCCATTAATCCAAAAGCAACGGAAATTGAGGGGCTTACTGCCTATCCCAACATTAAGAATACTCCCGGTCCTGTTGACATGGCGATCATTACCATCCCGGCACCACTGGTGCCTGATGCGGTAAGAGATTGCGCGGCCAAGGGAGTCAAGGCCATGGTAGTGATTTCAGCAGGTTTTGCGGAGACCGGGCCTGCGGGAAAAGCGCTGCAAGAGGAAGTGCTTGCTATCGCTCAATCTGCGAATATTCGGTTTATGGGACCAAACGGCATGGGAATTTATACGTCGGGTGTCCGATTGAACACTGCCTTTGATTTCATGCCAAAACCGGGCGGCATTTCTTTTATTTCTCAAAGCGGCACCATGGGAGCTTTTCTGATGGGTGTCGCAAGTGATAAAGGATACGGATTTAATGCATTTTTAAGTGTCGGAAACCAGGCGGATTTATCCATGGCGGATTATATTGAGTACCTGGGTGAAGATGAGCGAACACGGGTGATTGTTTTATATATTGAAGGGTTAAAAGACGGAAACCGGTTTCTTCAGAACGCAAAAAAAGTGATTAAAAAGAAACCCATCATCGTTTATAAAAGCGGCCAGGGAGAAGACGGTGCCAGGGCGACCTTGAGCCACACCGCTTCTATTGCCGGATCTGATGAAACGTTTGATGCTGCCTGTCGGCAGGCCGGCATTATCAGAACCTATGATGTCAGTCATGCCTTTGATATTGCCGAAGCCCTTTCAAAACAACCGCTGCCAAAAGGAAATCGTGTGGGGATTGTGGCCGGCGGCGGGGGGATGTGCGTGGTTTCAACGGATGCCTGCAATGGCTACGGATTGAGGGTTCCGGAACTGGATGAGGACACGGTAAAGCGTTTGTCCAAATACCTTTTGCCCCATGCTTCACCACCGAAAAACCCCATTGATCTGGCAGCAGACCCGAGAGGAATGACCATTGCCCGGATTGCGGAAGATCTTGCGCGGCATCCCGAAATAGATACGA
>JAFDFT010000434.1 GCA_019309685.1 Deltaproteobacteria bacterium | reverse complement strand
TTATCGGCTTTCCCGGAGGGTAAATAAAATGAAAATAAAAATGATATTTATACCTCATCTATAGAAGAGATACAAAAAACTAAATAAAACAGGCTATACGCTTAAACCATGCGTAATTAATAAAAGTTTTCATTTTATTTACGCTCATTTGAGGTAACATATATGTGTAAGGTAAATGTATATATTTTGCCAGAAAATAAATAGTTCGGTTTTTTACAATTATTACAAAAGAAAATTGTAAAAAAGGAATATATAAATGCAGGTATCGCGTATGAGCACTAGTTGAAGTGAGGCCCTTTTTATACAATATGTGCCACTTTATAATTAATATTATACAATATGATGTAACTATGTATAATTATGTATAATTAACTTGACTTGGTAGTCTTGTTAAATTATTATGTTCACATTCAATAGAGCAGAAATTGGTAAAAACAGTGGTTTCCGCTATCTTAAAATTACGGCATTAGCTGGATGAACGAATACAAACCATATGGACAGTAGAAATGAAATTGGAGAATGTTTTAATGGGAAATAATTCTTTGAAAAGGATTAGAGAAGCCCGAATGATGAGCAAGGCCGAGTTGGCCAGAGAGGCAAATGTTTCCCCCATTACTATTTCCCGCATTGAAAATGGAATGGAGTGTAGAGTTGAAACTCAGCGAAAAATTATTTTAGCACTGGGTTACGGCCTCGAGGATAAAGACAAAATTTTTAAAGATTAAGGTCAGCTTATGATATTTGGGAAGAAAAACCATCTTGTAGGTCTTGATATCGGTTCTAAAACGATAAAAGTCGGTGAAATTATCGAATCGAATAAGGGGTACCGCCTTAAAAAATTTGGTATGGTCGATATTCCGTCTGGCACCATTGAAGATGGCAATATTAGCAATCCGGAGTTAATCGCCGAATCAATCCGTCAGTTGTTTAAGACTTATGGCGTAAAGGAGAGCAATGTTGCTTTATCGATAGGGGGGTATTCGGTTATCGTAAAAAAAATAAGCGTGCAATTGATGGAAGAAGACAAGCTTCAAGATACAATCCATCTTGAAGCGGAACAATATATCCCCTTCGACATCAGTGACGTTCATCTTGATTTTCAGATCCTAGGAGAAAGCGAAAGCAATCCTAACCAGATGAACGTATTTCTTGTGGCCGCTAAAAGGGAAATGGTTAGCGATTATGTAGATCTCGTTGAGATGTCTGGGCTTTCTCCCTGCATTGTGGATGTGGAAGCTTTTTCACTGCAAAACGTTTATGAACTAAATTATGAAATTGAAAATGAAAACGTCGCGCTGATTGATATTGGCGCGAATAAAACTTCTTTAAATATCCTAAAGGGTGATTCATCCGTATTTATGCGTGACGTAACATTGGGCTGTGAACAGATAAATCAAAAGATCGTTTCACTCGTTGACTGTTCAATGGAAGAAGCAGAAGATCTTAAAGATGGTATAGACAGTGACAGAATTTCTAAAGAAGATTTGAAAGATATTATTTCATCTGTGGTGGCAGATTGGTGCACGGAGATTCGGCGTGCGCTTGACTTCTTTTACTCGACATATCCTGATGATAAAATATCCAGAATTGTTCTCAGCGGGGGCGGCGCAAATATTGAGGAGTTTCGGCAGTTGCTTGCGGTTGAAACATCAGCGGAAGTAGAGGTGATCAACCCATTTAGAAATATAATTGTTCCAGACAATTTTGATTCTTCGTACCTTCAGCAGGTTGCACCTCAAGCTTCAATCTGTATGGGGCTAGCGTTGAGAAGGATTGATGACAAATGATAAGATTAAATCTTTTACCATTTCGTGCTGCTCGGAAAAAAGAGAATGTTCGGCGTCAGGTTTCGGTCATTATCCTTTCGCTAGTTTTTGCAATCATTGTAATGGGTTATTTGTTTGTCACTCTGAGTAGCAAGATCACTGACTTAAATACCAAGATTAAAGAAACAAAAACAGAAGTAGAAAAATATAAAAAAATAAATAAAAAAATTGCCAGTATAAAGAAAAAATTAAATATTTTAAAAAAGAAGCAACAGGTTATCGACAGACTTGAGCTGGACAGAAAAGAGCCTGTGCGACTTCTTGATGCCATGACAAAGTTAATTGTGGCGCGGCGAATGTATTTTAAATCTTTTTCATCAAAAGGAAATATCGTTAAGGTTTCCGGAATTGCATTAGATAACCAGACGGTCGCCGATTTTATGTCGCGACTTCAAAAGTCAAAACTTTTTCGGAGTGTGAAGTTAGGCCCGATAAAAGACAAAAAGGTAAAGAAAGCAAATTTAAAAACATTTCAGATTACGTGCGTAAAACGACCGCCAAAAAAACCTGCTAAACTCAAGGTTAAGAAATAATGGAAAAACAAGGCGCTATTTTAGAAAAATTAGAACCCATATTTGAAAAGGTAGAAGCTCTCCCAAGGCCCCAGAGAATCGCGTTGTTTGTGGGCATATTTGTTTTATTTGTTGGTTCGTTTGTTTATTTCTTTTATTTTCCCAAGATAGCTGAATTAAAGAAATTAAGTGATCAGCACGAAAAGCTTTTAAACAAGCTCGACGCGGCGAAAAAGAACGCGGCAACGTTACAGAGTTTTGAAGAAAAAATGCTAAAGGCGGAGACCCAGTTTAAGCTTGCTGTTAAAGCGCTTCCGAACAGCCAGGAGATCCCCACCCTGCTATCCAGTATTTCACAATCGGGCAAAGACGCTGGCCTGCATTTTAAATTGTTTAATCCTAAAGGAGGTAGAAAAAAGGGGTTTTATGCTGAAATTCCTGTATCCATATCTGTTGTTGGCGCTTATCATAATATTGCGATCTTTTTTCAAAAAGTGGCTGAATTAGATCGGATTGTAAACATCAAAAACATTACCATGAAACAGGGAAAAGGCTCAAAACTTAGTGTTTCTTGTCAGGCAGTTACCTATCAGTTTATAAAAGAAAAACCAAAAAAGAAAAAAAGTAAAAAGAAAAAAAGAAGATAAAAAAAGATAAACTATGAAAAAAAGACATAAAATCTTATGGGGTATAGGCAGCATTTTGATCTTTTTGTTCTTCTTAGGTGCTTGTGGGAAAAAGGAAGATGTTTCTGAAAAGCCAAAGGTCG
>JAFDFT010000433.1 GCA_019309685.1 Deltaproteobacteria bacterium | reverse complement strand
CTACAGCATATAAAGAGGAAGAACATGTTAAAAAAGTTAGTACTTTTAGTAATCGTTTTATTTTCAATAGGTTTGGTGAATATCTTTTCAGTATCTGCCAGAGAATCAACCCCGGAATCGGACAAAACAGATATGAAAGACACTTATATTGCTTTTCTTAATGGGGTGTTAGTGCTGAAATCTATTAGCGCTCAATATTTTCCTCATTTTTGCCCTAACACATTATATGTTGGCCCCGGTTACGCCCGGTTCAATCATCAAGACAACATGAATCATACTGAAAAAGACATAGAGACAATTTTAATTGATCTGAAATGGCAATTAAATGGGAACTGGTTTTGGGGAATATATTCAAAAATAGGCCGTAAAGATCTAAACGATGGGAATAATTTTCACATACAAATAAAAAATCCAATGGATCCGGATATTGGAATTATTTTTATTCACGAATTTTGAAGATAATTTGATAAAACAGATGGGAATCAATTTATGATAAAATAAAAAAGGACTTAGCAAGTTTTCTAAGCCCTTATTTCATTACCTATTAAATTTGGTAGCGGGGGGCGGATTCGAACCACCGACCTTCGGGTTATGAGCCCGACGAGCTACCAGACTGCTCCACCCCGCATCAATTTTTGATTAAAGAAAGCTTTTTTACCTGAACATATAAAATAAGTCAAGCAGTTTATTTCGGCAATAACAAGACCTCAATTTGATGTTTTAACTGTTTAAAATCATCTGTTCCGGCTGCGTCCTGTTCATTTTTCAACAGCACATGTTTGGTCCTGCTTGTTTGGCCGGAAAGGATGTCCAAACGAGACGCCGGTACAGACAGACACTTCGCCAGATACTTTAAGCACATCTTGTTCGCCGCGCCATCCACAGGCGGTGCTGTGAGCCTTATTTTTATAGCATCACCATGCATCCCCGTAATTTCATTCTTCGATGCCTTGGGTTGAACATACACCTTAAATGAAACGCCTTTGGGATGTTTTGCGTATTTAAACATATTGTCAAACCGTGAGGAAGCAACTACCTCACTTCTAAAGACTAACCGATGCTCTAGATGCTAGATGCTTGATACTGGCAAAAACAGTTAAGATACCTTTTAAAAGTCCAGTTCTCAGAATCCAGTATCCAGTATCCGGCGCCTTTACTTTCCAGCATCCTTTTCTTTTATATGATCAATAATATTTGTGGATGAAATGTCCTCAGTTACGGGAATAAAAACAACTCGGCCTTTGTGTTTTTCAACGATTTTTCGCCCAATCACTTTTTTGGATGTGTAATTGCTTCCTTTTGAAAGAACATCCGGATGTATGGTTTCAATAAGCCTGTCCAGCTTTTTTGTTGAAAACACGACAACATAATCAACAGCGTCTAATGCGCATAAGATTTTCACCCGGTCTTTTTCACTGATAACCGGCCGCCCTTTCCCTTTAAGCTTCTTCACAGACTCATCATCATCAATGGCAACAATGAGAACATCGCCATATTGTTTTGATGCAGAAAAAAACATTATATGCCCGGCGTGCAAAAGGTCAAAGCAGCCATTGGCCAAAACGATCTTTTTGTTGTTTTTCTTCAGCTCACGGATAAGGTTTGGGAGTTCATCCAATTTTTTATATTTTGTCGACAGGCTGTCAGGATAATAGTTTATTTCGGACATTAATTCTTCTTTTGAAACCGTAGCCGTTCCCACTTTGCCAACCACAATTCCCGCGGCAGTATTTGCCAGAGTCGCACTTTCTTTGAGAGAAAAATCCGAAGCCATGGCCAGCCCGAGAACAGCCAGCACCGTATCACCTGCACCGGAAACATCATACACCTGACGCGCTCTAGCACTGATAGTAAATGGTTTTTCATTGCTGCTGAAAAGCATCATCCCATCCTTGCCACAGGTAATTAAAAGATTCTTGATCTTGGCATTTTTCAGTATCTTAGCACCCGCGTCAAAAAGGGTTTTTTTATCTTTTATTTCAATGCCGGACGCAAGAGATGCTTCTTTTTTGTTAGGCGTAAGCAAAAAGATACCTGAGTATTTGGAAAAGTCTAAGCCTTTTGGATCGGCAATAGTTATCTTCTTATGTTTTTTAGCAATCCGAACGATCTTGGAAACAAAAGACTTTGTCACCAACCCTTTTTCGTAATCAGAAATTAAAACCACGTCGACAGATGGTATGGTTTTTTCTATGTATTTGTTTAGCTTATCAAGGGCTTTCCCTGATATTTCGTTTTTCGTTTCCCGGTCAATTCTAAGAACATGTTGATTGGCGGCAATAACTCTTGTTTTTCGGGTAGTTGCCCTTTCCGGATCTTTGATAATGCCTTTGGTATCAACACCCAGCTCTTTAAATCGTTCGAGCATTACCTTTCCGTTTAGGCCCGTACCTGCCACACCCACGGCGAACACTCTAGCCCCGAGACTCACCAGGTTATTCGACACATTTCCAGAACCGCCGAGTGTAAAGTCTTCCCGTTGCACAGACACAACCTGTACAGGTGCCTCCGGGGATATCCTTTCCACATCTCCCCAAAGATACTCATCCAGCATCAAATCCCCGATGACAAGCACCTTGCACCGATCAAATTTCGAAATATCAATATCCACAATTAGATCCTATGTAACGCTTAACGTTCGCCGATCTTCTCAGCAATAAATTCCCGTATAAATTTCGGCGTACGAACAAGTTTGCCTGTACTGTCTAAAAACGCGTGCCGGGTGTATCCATTTGCGAAGATATCGTTTTCATCATCTTTGAAAATAAGGTAGTTAAATTTTAATCCTGCCTTTATGGTTTCGTCATGAGATGTTTCAATGGTCATGACATCATCATAGCGAGCGAATGTTTTAAACTTGCAATGCGTCTCAGATACCGGCAAAAAATATCCTTTTTTTTCAATCTCAGTATAAGGAAGCCCCAGGAATCTGAACAACTCCGTGCGGCCAATCTCAAACCACCTTAGATAGTTCGCATAATATGCCACACCCATACTGTCAGTGTCGCCGTAAATGACTCTAAATTTCGTTCGGTGTTTGAGCATCTAGATTCTTACCTTATATAACACTCCATTATTATTTTAGAATTTTCTGAATAACACTTTTC
>JAFDFT010000432.1 GCA_019309685.1 Deltaproteobacteria bacterium | reverse complement strand
ATGACATTGATGGCGTTGTTCTATTTACATCCAATTCAGGCTTATTAAACTCTTCCTGCCAACGCCCGTCTTTGTTCAACAAATCAAACAGACGCCAGAACATCAAAACCGCCAAAGTAACTAAAAGGGCGGACAACCCGATATCAATGAACACCATTAACCAGTCTACCAAAGGTTGTTGATAATATTCTTTAATGAATAGGCGCTTCATGGAAAATATTGTCGCAGCGGCAAAGGCAATGTCCGAGCCGATGATAAAAATCCAGCCGAACCATTGACGCATCTTGCCTTTTAAACCCGAGATATCGGCGTAGTACAGTAAAATGATCGTGGCAATGATGGCAGATAATATGTGCCAGTGGCCGGTCAGGGCGATGCGCTCTTCCCTGGCAGGCCAGATACGGAATACCTTTTCCAATTTCATGGCCATGAAAATACCCACACCGCTAACCGTAAAATTCATAAAAACCATCTGCCACAACGGACCAAACTTCAACGGATCATGCAGCAACGCCTTTAAACTCTTCCAGAAACCCGCTTTTTTTATACCCAGTTCAGCCAGTCTTTCATGAATTTGTTTTCTCCAGCCGTAAATTACCAGCATTAATGCGGCCGTCATGGTAAAGACAGCACCAACATAAATGATTACATGGGCAATATTTTGATAAGGAACAACCATCCATACACCTATAGTTATAATAATACTTCCTATGATCATCAACGGCATGGCGATTTTGTGGAAAATACCCCTAAAATCCAACCAGCGTCCGATAATCAATGTAATGGCCACCCCGATAAGCGTTAGCATGATGTGTAGATGTCCGATAATTGACAATTGCAAGGACGTTTTATGGGGATCACGGATTAAGTCTTCCGCCAAAAACGTTTCATGACCATTGCCCCAATATGAACCGGTCACTGCGCCAAACATTGCGGAACCTAAGGTCGCCACCGCCATGGTGAAATAAGCTACCCGCTCCAGATCGACACCTTTTTTTGTGTGAGCATATTCCGGATCGGTAACATAATATTCTTTATTCCAAGGCCAGAGCGCTCTTGCCAAAAGAATACCTGCAAAAAAGATAAGGGATTGACCCACCAGAAACAAGCCATGAAAGACAAATTCATGACCAAAATAGGCAAACCATAACCCAAAGATCATGGCAGTAAGATAACCGACGGTTATCGTGCCATTGATAGTGACTTGCTGCTCTTTCTTCATCGGCACAATAGAAGTGATAAAATAAACTTCAATAGCAATGATAGCCATGGCAATGGTATGATAAAGCATTATGATACGGCCTTCACGATGAATCGGATTTAACTCCATACCAAGAAGCCGAACAGTGATATCTTTAATACCCCACTCCACCGCGGGACCGGATAGTGTTCCCCAAATCGCCGTAACAATTGAAACCATAGCGATGGCGAGCAAAACCAGTCCTTTCGTGGATTGAAATAAGTAATGAAAGCGTTTTACCAAGCCTTGCATATTATGATTTCTCCTTTTGGTTTAGCATTTCCGATTGATAGTATACCTAAATCTTTGTTAACTTCGATAGTACTGCAAAATTTCCCGTAAATGATTCAACTGGAATCTGTACAGTTCTAAATAAAGGGGCCGAGCCTAACCATCCGATTTTCCCAGCCCCTGTCAAAATTTTATTCCACCGGGCTATGGGTGCAGCAGAAATTAACTCCATTTAAATTCAGTGCAATTAACTTCAAAAGCTATACGATTTAGCGTATTAATTAATTGGCCTTGATCTTTTTTACAAACCCCCATGCATACGCAAGAGCCATTAGCAGGAGCAACGGTGCCAGAATAGTAAGTATAGTTTCAGCTGAAAGGATCGGGACACCTGCCTTTAAGAAGGCCAATGCAATACCACCAACACCAATCAGGAAACCCCCAACCGTAACCCAGATAAAAGTGCTAGGCACCTTTTTACTTTTAATGGCAAAGATGGGCAGAAAAAATATCAACAAACCTGCTACTGAGTGGACTACGGCATATACAACAACAGCAAGCCCACCCACCTGAGCAAAGCGTGTGACAATAATAATAATCAATCCGATTAAACAAAAAATAAGATAACCTTTTTCATATTTCTGATGAAACTCCGCCACTAGTCCCATAGAAAGTCCAAGCGGTATTAAAGTGGCCACTACTGCCACCAGGGGATTGCCAAGAATACTCCAACCTAAGCCGATTAGAAGTAAGCCCGAAACCAATAAAACAGCAAAAGAAATAATATAGTAGATGTTATATGCGGGGTTGGGATCTTTATCCCTGTAATCTTGAATAAATCGTACGATCAGATAAATTGCCACTAAACCTGCAGCCAAAAGCGTGAGTCTGTCAAACAAGTTCATAGTTTTTCTCCTTTCTGTTTAAGTGTTTGATATCATTTTAATATATACTATAGCCTTTATTTCCATTTTTGTTATCGACAATCCTTGGCACTATTCAAGTTTGACATCATGGATTCCCATAATCGTATTTTTCGATAAGATAGATCTTGTGGAATTTGTTAGTTCATTTATGGCGCTACTGAACTTACATCCCCCAAATATACAGGAATTAAGATCGAGTAAGCATAACTCGCTGGTAATGGGACCTTCAAAAATTTCAATTATTTCAAGTAAGGTTATAGCCTCGGGGTTTTTTGCCAGCTTGTAACCTCTTTTGGCACCTCGGATGGATTTTATTATATTTGCTCTATTCAAGTTTTGCAGGACCTTGGATAGATAGTTTTCCGGCAGGGCGAGGGATTCTGCTATCGTTTTCAGTTGGATGGGATCATCATTTGAATGCTCCGCCATGTAAAAAAGGACATGGAACGCATAACTAGTGCTTTTCATAAGCGTTAAGAATCCCATGAATAAGCCTTCCTTCTTATGATTTTTCCAGAAAAGTTTCAGTTTGGAGCTGGAATTTAGTATACATCTGCATACATCCAAATCAGAATTTTTCGATTTAACAGGCAATTATGATTATTATGCCAATATCTAGGAATTTCTGGGATATTTTGAGTGACATTGAGATATGATGCGGCGGTCCATGCCTTTTGCCTGATGGACAATAAACTGGTCAAATCTGCCCTTGATTCATTTAAGAAATGTGGCCAAACAGTCTTTCGGCAGTGAATTTAGTTTGAATCTTTTATTCATAATCACAGTTTAAAGAGACAAAATTAAAAATAATATTAGACCTTTGCGTGTTTAGATGCTGATTGAATATATCTATTTGACACAACTGATAATATGGATTATTATAGCTATAATGATCCACATAACGGAGGTGTAATATGAGAACCATTCAGATGACCCTTGATGATGACCTTGTCAAAGCAGTCGACCGCGTTTCGAAGCAACTCCACACAAACCGTTCTGCTTTCACAAGAAATGCGCTACGTGAAGCTCTTGCTCGCTACAACATTGAGCAACTTGAACGAAATCACCGCAAAGGATACCAAAGATACCCAATTGCTTCTGATGAATTTTCGGTTTGGGAAACTGAGCAAGATTGGGGTGACGAATGAAGCACGGTGAAATACATTGGTACAAGTTCGCACATCCAGATAAAAAAAGGCCGGTTCTTATCCTAACAAGAAATTCCGTTTTGGAATATCTTGGCGAAATTACAATCGCTCCTATTACAAGTACAGTCCGCAACATACCATCCGAGGTGTCTCTCTCGAAAGCTGACGGCATGCCACGTGATTGCGCTGTCAACTGTGACCATTTGCAGACTGTTTCGAAGATGAAAGTTGGCTCATTGATTACATCCCTTCCTCAGGTAAAGATGGCCGAAGTGGGGCAGGCAATCCGCTTTGCTCTAAATATCTAATACATGAACAGCCAATTGAGGTATTAATGATTTTGTTTATTGTTACTATTTTAGTTATAATATCTGCTATTTTACATATTCATGCAGATTATAAAAAACTGCGCTATCAAACCTATATCTTTAAACCTCTTACCATTAGTTTGATCATTTTGATTGGTATTATTCAATCGGCTGAAGTCTCTTCTGTTTATAGGTATTTGATTGTATCTGGTTTAGCCTTTGCTTTGATTGGCGATATATTTTTGATGTTGCCTTCGGATCGATTCTTATACGGGTTATTTTGTTTTTTAGTTACTCATATTTTTTACATCTTTGCTTTTATAAGCGATTCAAGTTTTCCAATAAATTATTTATATTTAATTCCAGGTTTAATTGCTGGTGTGATAATTTTAAAATTATTACTTCCCAATGCGGGTACCAAAACAGTACCTGTTATCTTGTATTCGATTATCTTAGTTTTTTTACTTTGGCAAGCAATTGGCCGGATTGATGAATCCTTTACACACAGTTCAATTATTGCATTTGTTGGAACAATATTTTTCATTTTTTCAGATGTAGTTTTAGCATTTAACCGAATTGTCAGAAATTTTGCAGGCGCACAATTATTAATTTTGAGCACATACTATACTGCTCAATTATTAATTGTTTATTCCGTATAGGGTTTTATGTCATTGTTACCTCAAATGAGCGTAAATATCATTCTTTTTTCA
>JAFDFT010000062.1 GCA_019309685.1 Deltaproteobacteria bacterium | reverse complement strand
TAACTCGGGGGGATGATTTCCGAAGTTTTGCTTTTTTGAACTAGGGTATAAAGCATAAACCCCATGATGAATATAACGAGCCATAACGCCAGATTTTTAGAGATTTGATTCAAAGATAGTTCCTCCTGAAAAATTATTCATTTCCATCCATAAATGGCCCTTTTCCGCAATCTCTGCGTCGATCTTCGGAATTGCTTGTCGACGTACAACTGAGTACGCCTCTTCGCAATTCCTTGATTTCCTTGACCTTGCGAAAAAATTGCTCATTTCTGGATTTGAAACAGTATTAGGTGCCCATCTTTCGAAATTAATGGATGGGCATTAATTAATTGGTTTTATCAATATTAATCATATTTTAGCATTAGGCAAGAAAAAGTTCCGCCTTAAGAACATTTCGAGTCGTTGAAGTGACTTTAACTGTTTCGTCAATTCTATGCCCCACCACCCAGATAATTTTCCCATTGCTCAGCAAAACAGGAATATCAGCCCGCATGTTTTTAGGGATCTTGTGATCAATAAAATATTTTTTCACTTTTTGTGTGCCGGACATGCCCATTGGCGTAAAACGATCGCCTGGCATAAAATTTCTAAGAACCAATGGAAAATTGAGGCGGTCATAATCAAAAAAAGCGCTTTGCTGTCCGGTTCGCTTTACATCCGAAAGGTCGTGTATTCGGATTTCAGCAAACTTTAAATGGGCATTAATTTCTTTTATAAATATCGATTTAGGTTTCCTGTTTTGAAACGACTCTCCCGGGATAGCAGAACTGTCGGTATTGTCAACGTCTCTTACAGGGTCGTTATCTACTGGGTTGTTCCCTGCGGGGTCGTCTCCCAAAGGGTTATCGATTTTGTATTCATATACGCTCGATATTGTATTATTTTCTTTATTTGTTAGATCACGCAAAGGCTTTATTTCTTGAAGTATTAACAGCTCATTACCATCTTTTAATGCCCTTATACGGTCCGGAAAATCAAGGCTGCTTTGGTTTGGACCATCTTTGGCAAGAGCGATAATTGAATCAACATGGGTAAATGTTATTCGCCTGATATTCCCTTTTATTTCCCTAATTGCTTTTCGAATAATTCGTCTTTGAGCCGCTATCGTTAACTGGCTAAGATCTGATACACAAAGGGCTATACGGCCATTTTCCAGGCAGGTGACCATCTGTTCGAACAATGGCACAATGATATCATCCATCCACTTTTCTTCTGATCGAACGATTGAAGAAAGGCGGTTGAGCGTCTCAATTATTTTTGGATTGTACGTTGTCTTAAGCAGAGGAAGCAGATCATTTCGTATG
The DNA here is from genome assembly GCA_019309685.1 of Deltaproteobacteria bacterium. Classification (GTDB taxonomy): domain Bacteria; phylum Desulfobacterota; class Desulfobacteria; order Desulfobacterales; family JAABPS01; genus JAABPS01. The sequence continues at coordinate 9,471 of JAFDFT010000062.1, read as the reverse complement.
TTGTTTCTTAGATGCGATGGTTCCAGATTGCTTTTATCAGTAACATACTCGATATTATTTTTTCTTAAAAAATCAATAATTTGTGTTTTGGATAGTTCAATGAAAGGACGGATTATTCTTATATTATTTTCTTTAAGTTTTCGGATTGGCGGGATGCCGGAAATGCCCAGGGGGCCGCTTCCGCGAAAAAGATGCATAAGGATAAGTTCCGCATTATCTTCTTGGTGATGACCTAGGGCGATTTTGTTAAAAGCGTTTGTTTTTGCCGTGTTATAGTAAAATTCATACCGGACGCGCCGAGCCGCTTCTTCGAGAGAAAGTCCGTGTTGTTTTTTATATGCCAGAACATTTTCCTTAGCCATATAACACGGCAAATCAAGCTTTTCGCACAGGGATAGAACAAATCGGGCATCGTCATCTGAATCATTTCCACGCAGGCAATGATTCAGGTGCGCGATTCCGAGCGTGAATGACACATCTGGTGCCAAAAAACGCAGCGTGTGAAGAAGGGCAACAGAATCCGGTCCGCCGGATACACCAACAAGGATAGCATCGCCTTTTTGTATCATACCGAATGCGCTGATGGTTTTTTTAGCAGATTGAAATAAATGGATATCACTTAAGTTGTTTGGATAGTCTTTCATATATTCTGATGAAACGTTTTAACCTAATTGAGCGTAAAAAAATAGAAAGGGTTTTACTCTTTTCATGAAATCATCCTGGGCAAATAACCTAAATATTTATCATTGAATAAGAAAAGGTACAAGACTCAAATACCTGCGATATTCTTCCGGAAAGATGGGTAAATACGAATAATCCTTGAAAAAAGGAAAATATGCTCTATATATAAAAAGGTTGTGCTAGGCGGGGAGTTAGCGGTGCCCTTTTCCCGAAAACCGCTTACGCGGGGCTGAATTCCCTCTGGAGGATTTAATTCCGATAAACGTTAAGTTATTTTGAGCGGCCGCCGCGCAACAGACGGTCATGAACCTCGTCAGATCCGGAAGGAAGCAGCGATAAGTGATTTAGTCTGTGTCGCGGATTGTTCCCGTTCATGTATTTAACTTATGTTTTTCCGGGATTCATTCGATAGAGGGTGCACAACCATCTGATAATATTATCCAATCATTATATTTTAGAAATATTTTCATTCAATTAATACGCTTCTTGATTTTTCTCGCCAATATTGCCTCTGAAATGCAATCATCGCCTTGACATTGTTTGAAATAGCATTATTTTTTATTCAACATTTTCCGCGTACAGCGGGTTTTATGAATTTAAATTTCATTTGGGTAAATACAAGCTGATGGTTGAAAAGAAACACAAAAAAGAATCCGAAATGAAGGAGAGGGCAGAGGAAAGCACTTCTTCCAAGAAAAGTCATCCAAAAAAAGCAGACAAAACCAGTGCAGGCAATCAAATAGAAGAGCTGGAAAATAAACTGGAAGCCGCGCAGGAGGAGACCAAAGAGAACTATGATCGTTTGTTAAGGGTTTCCGCTGAATTTGAAAACTACAAAAAGCGGACTGAGCGTGAAATAGATGATTTCAGGAAGTTCGCCAACGAATCCATTCTAAAAGAAATACTTGTTTTAGTTGATAATCTGGAAAGAGCCGTAAACTCATCAGAAAATCAATCTAATACAGATAGTTGTGTGGCAGAGGGCGTAAATTTGACGATCAATGAGATCACGAAGGTTTTTGAAAAATTTTCAGTCAAACAAATAGACGCGTTGGAAAAACCCTTTGACCCGAATTTTCATCAGGCTGTCACGCAGGAAGAGACAGATGAATATCCGGAAAGTATTGTGTTAAAAGAGTTTCAGAAGGGATACATGATTCATGACAGGTTGCTTAGACCCGCTATGGTCTCTGTTTCAAAAGCAAAAGAAAATAGTGAATCAGCTGAAGTGGAAGAGGTCAAGGATGAATAAGATTAAAAGAATGAGAAATACAGGTCTAATGGCAAGGAGGAAAAAACATGAGTAAGATAATTGGAATCGATCTTGGAACAACGAATTCATGTGTAGCGATCATGGAAGCGGGGGATGCGAAAATAATTACGAATCCGGAAGGCGGACGTACAACTCCTTCAGTTGTTGCTGTTTCGGAAGGGGGAGAGCGGTTAGTCGGCCAGATCGCCAAAAGGCAGGCAATTACAAATCCGGAAAACACCGTCTTTGGTGTAAAAAGGCTGATCGGACGCAAATTTAAATCATCGGAAGTTCAAAGTGACCTCAAGATACTTCCATACAAAATTGAAGAAGCTGAAAATGGTGACGTGCGGATTAATCTGAGAGAAAACAAAAACAGTCCCGCGGAAATATCCTCCTTTATACTTGCCAATATAAAGAAAACAGCAGAGGAATATCTTGGAGAGAAGATCACCGATGCTGTGGTTACAGTACCCGCCTATTTTAATGACAGTCAACGGCAGTCGACAAAAGATGCCGGCAAAATTGCCGGACTCAATGTGTTAAGAATCATCAATGAACCAACCGCCGCATCTCTTGCTTACGGTTTGGACAAAAAGAAGGAAGAAAAGATCGCTGTGTTTGACCTTGGCGGCGGAACATTTGATGTGTCTGTACTTGAAATCGGTGATGGTGTGTTTGAGGTGAAGGCCACCAATGGGGATACGCACCTTGGCGGCGAGGATTTTGATCTACGGTTGATCGATTACCTGGCTGATGAATTCAAAAAGGATCAGGGAATTGATATCAGAAGTGACAAAATGGCCCTGCAGCGGTTGAAAGAGGCGGCTGAAAAGGCGAAGATGGAACTGTCAACTTCCATGGAGACAGACGTGAATCTTCCTTTTATTACAGCCGATGCCAGCGGTCCGAAACACATGAACGTAAAACTATCCAGGGCAAAACTTGAATCTCTTGTTTCTGATTTGCTGGATAAACTGGAAAATCCCTGTAAAACAGCGATGAAAGATGCAGGCCTGTCACCGGATGAAATTAATGAGGTTGTTCTGGTCGGCGGTATGACACGAATGCCGGCGGTTCAGGAGCGGGTAAAAAAGATTTTTGGGAAGGAACCGAATAAGGGCGTGAATCCGGATGAGGTGGTTGCATTGGGAGCCGCTATTCAGGGCGGTGTCTTAAAAGGAGATGTAAAGGATGTGCTTCTGCTGGATGTTACTCCCTTATCGTTGGGAATAGAAACGCTTGGCGGTGTAATGACACGTCTGATTGAAAAAAATACAACCATTCCCACAAAGAAAAGCCAGATTTTTTCAACGGCTGCTGATAGTCAGCCGGCTGTTTCAATTCATGTACTTCAGGGCGAAAGAGAAATGGCACAAGGGAATAAAACACTTGGCCGGTTTGAGCTTGTGGGTATTCCACCTGCGCCCAGAGGCGTTCCTCAGATTGAGGTGGCATTTGATATTGACGCCAATGGAATCGTTAATGTGTCTGCTAAAGATCAGGCAACAAATAAGGAACAGTCCATCCGGATAGAAGCCTCTTCAGGACTTTCAGAGGAAGAGATTGATAATCTTGTCAAAGACGCGGAGCTGCATGCTGAAGAGGATAAAAAGAAAAAGGAACTCGTTGAAGCCAAAAATATGGCGGATTCATTGATCTATTCAACAGAGAAATCCATAACGGATCTTGGAGATAAGATTGATAGTGAAACCAAAACGAATGTTGAAAGCGCTATCGAATCGCTGAAGAAGGCAATGGAAGGCGAAGATGTGGATGAAATCAAACGCCTGAGCGATGAATTAACCCAGACCTCACATAAGCTCGCGGAAGCAATGTATCAGCAGGCATCGCAGGAAGGTACTGCGCAAGATGCCGCCGACGACGCTGAGGGCGCGGATCAGCAGGGAGCAGCCGGCAGTGATGAGGATGTGGTAGACGCTGATTTTGAGGAAGTTAAAGACGATAAGAAATAATATTTGCCAGTCTCCTAAAAAGCCCAACTTCTGTGTTGTGCTGCATTTTGCAGTCATTCAACGTAAGATAAGTACGCCTCATGATTGCAAAATTTGTACGCCTTGAATTTGAACTTTTTTCGAGACTGTTTAAATTAAACTTTTACGAGTTTGTAAATATAAAATTTTTTCCAATGGTTTGGATAAGAGGATTCAAGGGGCCGAGGATTCAAGTTTTTAATTGATTTCTCGGCTCTTTATTATTCGATGATCAGATTGTATTTCCTTTGAAGCCTGTGTATAAATACTTAAGACTTAAAACGTAAAACTTAAAACCTGTACAATGGCTATTAAAGATCAGAGATTATCTTCCATCCTTTTCTTAAGGTGAGCCGGGAAAAGGCGTCTATATCTTAAAACTTTCAGATGCGCCGCCATGTTTTTTCCTTAAACTTGGCTTGTCTATCTTTCCGGTTGGGTTGCGGGGGACATCTTCAAAGATAATGCGTCTGGGCCGTTTATATCTGGGAAGTTCTGTGCAAAAGTCGTTCACGTCATTTTCTGTGAGTGTTTGTCCCTGCTTTGCTTGAATAATGGCTGTGGCGATTTCGCCAAGCCGCAGGCTTGGCAGGCCAATGACTGCCACATCCTGGATGCCGGGGTGGGACTGAAGAAAATCTTCGATTTCCACAGGGTAAATGTTTTCACCGCCTGTGATGATAACATCTTTTTTTCTGTCTACCAGCCAGATAAACCCATCTTCATCTTCCCTAGCTATATCACCGGTTAAAAGCCAGTCGTTTACAATGGTTTCTTTGGTAGCTTCAGGATTTTTATAATATTCTTTCATGACACCCGGCCCTTTGACAATAAGTTCGCCAATTTCACCGGGTGCCAGCGGATGTAATCCTTTATCAACAATTCTCGTTTCCCAGTCAAATCCGGGAATGCCGATGGCGCCCACTTTATGCATATTTTCCATTCCCAGGTGAACACAACCCGGGCCGGTTGTTTCCGTCAGACCATAGTTGGTATCGTATTGATGATGGGGAAAAATCTTCTTCCATTCCTTTATCAGGCTTGGCGGAACAGGCTGCGCGCCAATATGCATCAGCCGCCATTGATCCAGCTGATAATTTTTAAGCCGCAGCTCTGCGCTTTCTATGGCAAATAAAATATCGAGGGCCCAGGGGACCAGGAGCCATACGATTGTTATGTTCTCTTCAGATATTGCCTCCATGATCCACTGCGGTTTAATACCCTTTAAAATGACGGATTTGGCACCTACAATGAAATTGCCAAACCAGTGCATTTTTGCGCCTGTATGATACAGTGGCGGGATGCACAGAAAATTATCCTGGTGTGTCTGATTATGGTGCCTGTTTTCAATAAAACAGGCAAATTCCAGGTTTCGGTGTGTCAGAAGTGTTGCTTTGGGTGTTCCCGTGGTTCCGGATGTAAAATAAAGCGCGGCATCATCGTCCAGATGGATATCAATTTGCGGGTTATCCGGATGTTGTGATGATATCACCTCCTCATACGCTTCAGCAAAGTCCGGTTTGAGCTGTTCAGGTCCGGCAAAGATATATGTTTTTACAGTCTTATCCAGGTCAGATTTAATCGATTCGATGCGTTCGATGAACTCTTCCCCAAAAACAAAAGCCCTGGGTTTGGCAATGTCAGCACAATGCTTTATTGTTTTTGCGTCAAAACGGAAGTTTAATGGGACTGCCCACGCACCGGTACGCAGTATGCCAAAATAAATGGGCAGCCATTCAATACAGTTGGTCATCAAATGAACAACTGTATCTTCACTTGAAACCCCTCTCTGGATAAGTGCCTGGGCGATTTTGTTGGCCTGGTCGTCGAATTCTTTCCAAGTGATTTCCACACGTTTGTTGTTCTCAGGATCCCGTTCAATGAGTGCCGTTTTTTGGCCGTACATCCGGGCGTTTCTTGCCAGAATTTCTGTTATCAGCATTTTTTATCCTTTTCGCTTCAATATCAGATGGTGTGAGATGAATATCAAAGGAAGGGGGATTGGTCAAGAAAATGGGCTCAACTTCCAAGACATTTGAGAGAAAATAGGGTTTATTGATTTTAATTTTAAAATATGTGTAAAATACATAGTTAATAGATTCTTAGAAAAAGAATATACAGACCTGTGGAGGTAATATGGATAATAAATATACAGCGGTAATAAAAAAAGATGATGACTGGTGGATTGGCTGGGTTGAGGAAATACCAGGTGTTAATTGCCAGGAAAAAACCAAAGAAGAATTAATAGAAACTCTGAAGGTCACTTTAAAAGAGGCTCTTGAAATGAATAAAAATGAAGCTCTTGCTATCGCTGAATCTGATTATTCTGAAGTTGTATTGGAGCTATGAAAAGAAGAGATTTAATAAATTATCTGAAACTTAATGGTTGTGAGCTCTTAAGAGAGGGAATCCGACATTCATGGTGGCAGAATCCAGAACAGAATAAAAGATCTTCAGTCCCAAGGCATACAGAAGTGAAGAATAATTTAGAAAAGAAAATCTGTAAAGATTTAGGAATACAATCAATAAAATAAATAATCATCGAACATATTATTGCACCATATTGGTCTCACTGTGCTTAATAATGTTTATTGAAATTTCTACTCAGAAAATGAAAGAGTCTGGAAAACATATAAAAAGAACGGAGGGCAATCCAACCTTTCGTTAAATTAACTTTTCCTGCTAAATCTTCACCCTTAGATGCAGCTTGTTGAGCGCAGGCGAAATCCCGCTTGCGGGACATATAAAAGCATCCAATTCGTGCAAAATCCAGATGTAAACTTAAAAAGGTATGTATTCGTCTTTAATGAGAGATCCTATAGAAAAAGAATTAAAATGTATATGGCTTGCTGAGAAAATAGAGAAATTTTATCACGAAGGCATTGTTTTAAGCCATGATGTTCTTCATTTCGTTGATTCAACATTTTCGAATCCTACTATAAAAGAATTTGGTGACATATTTACGGATAAATCGAATTTAGAAAGAGAAAGTCTGATTGAACTGATTTTTTCTCCGGATGAATCCATGCAGGTGCAATTGGAAGACAGTTTAATTGATAAAGTGTTTGAGGAAAGTGATGAGAAACAAATAACGGACATGCTCTGTTCAAAAAGTCTAAGCACGCATATAATTTTTCCTGATGGTCGCGGTCAACTGAAAGTAAACATCCCGGATGAAGCGATCGTGTCATTTGTATCAAAGTTAAACATTCTATGGAAACCGGCCGCGCAGATAGTAAAAACACTTGACCAAATATCTGATCAATACATCAAGAAATATGATGATCCTTCACAAGGTCAGCGGTTGGGTCATATAAAAGATTTGTTAATGGTCCGAATGAGAAACAAGAGGATTGATTATTCGGAAATGAGAACAAAAATACTGTGTTTATTTCTGGAAAAAGCCGATATTGAAGGCACTTCTTTTTTTAACTGCATTGACTATTTGTTAGACATGACGGAGGGGTTAACGGAGGATGATGACATATATGAAGCGCTTTCGCAGCGAAAACTGCAATACCGTGAATATATCAGAAAAAGAGAAGAATTCGAGACCCTGTTAAGAAAAGGCAATCTGGAGACATAATCATTGACACAATCACTCTTGCTGTTTATGGCAAGATCGTTTATTGCTTATAAGACTGTAAATTGAGAATGGAGATGCTTAAATGAAGAATCGATTTATAACATATTTGGTTTGTATTTTTACGATTATGATTATCTTTGTTTTTCCTTTAACCAAAGGAGTATTCGGAGCGAGTAATTCTGTGATTGAGGCGGGCGAACTGCTGCAAAAAATAATTACGGGAGTCGAAAAAAGATATAATGTTTCAAGCTTTTCAGCGGCGTTTGATCAAATATCAACCATAAAGGTCATGGCAATCACCGATACCGGAAAAGGCCGGATAACGGTTAAGCGGCCGTGGAAGATGAAGTGGGAGTACGATTCACCTGAAAAACAGATATACGTGACGGATGGAACGGATATGTGGATTTATCGGCCTGAAGACAACCAGATCCAGATTGGAAAAGCCACGTCATTTTTTACAGGTGTGGTCAGAGCTGTATTTCTTTTGGATATGAAACAGATCAAAAAGTATTTTAGTATTTCGCTTATCATCAAAGATAATCCCTCGCTTCATTTATTGAGACTTGTACCAAAAGAAAAAATTGCGGATGTATCCGAGATGTATCTGTCAATATCCAAAAAGACATTCGATGTCGTTAAAATTGTAAAGTATAATGCAAACGGTGACGAGATTTCATATAAACTAAGTAATTTTAAATTTAATAGAAGTTATCCTGATTCCATATTTCGATTAAAGATACCTAAGGGGGCGGATGTGCAGTACTTTGATGAACAGTAGTTTCCATCCTCAAATAGCTATTTTTTCGAAAAACTGTGTTCTCCGCGGGTTTCCGCCTGCGAAGTACTATATGTACATCTCGGCGAAAACCCTTGTGCGGCCTTGTTTTTCAATAAAATATCTTATTTGAGAATTGGAAACACCTCTAAGCAGGTACCAATGTTTTTTCATTTCTGCGGCGTACAACTGAGTACGCCTCCGCGCAATTCTTCGATTTCCTTGACCTTGCGAAAAATTGCTCATTTCTGAATTGGAAACAGGTTCTTTTCCGTCCCGATTTGGCGGAACAGAAAATTTCTCATTTCCGGGGAAAAGGAATGTTATGGAATTTGCAAAACGCTGATTTTTATTCAAGTTCAAGGAAGGCGATAACTTTAACCGCAGACATACATATAGTATTTCGAGGATTAAAATTTGAGCCTGACACCGAAATTGGATAAAAAGCAGTGTTTTACCCAACCAATTCCTCAGGAATATCCGCGTTAGTATAAACCTTCTGCACATCATCACAGTCTTCCAGCGCGTCCATGAGCTTTAGCATCTGTTCGGCTTCTTTTCCTTCAAGATTGGCCGTTGACTGCGGGAGCATGGTAATTTCCGCTACTATATAAGGTATAGACTGATCTTCGATGGCTGACTTTACCGCTTCGAAATCCTCAATAGCGGTAATGACTTCAAAATTGTTTTCATCATCCCGGACGTCCTCAGCACCCGCATCGATGGCAATCTCCATGAGGTTTTCTTCGTCAACGGATTCTTTTTCAATATTGATATAGCCCTTTTTATCAAACATATATGCCACACACCCGTTTTCGCCAAGATTACCGCCTGCTTTGCTGAAAATATGACGAATATCCGCCACCGCCCTGTTTTTATTGTCTGTCAGGGATTCCACAAAAACCGCGGCGCCGCTGGGCCCGTATCCCTCGTAAGTACTTTCTTCGTAATTGACTCCTTCAAGTTCACCGGTGCCCTTTTTAATCGCCCTTTCAATATTGTCTTTCGGCATATTTTCACTTTTTGCCGTCAGGATTGCTGTTCGCAATCGTGGGTTTGACTCTGCATCACCCCCGCCCATACGGGCCGCGACTGTTATTTCCTTGATAAGCTTTGTGAAAATTTTTCCGCGCTTGGCATCTGTGGCCCCTTTTTTGTGTTTGATGGATGACCATTTACT
>JAFDFT010000431.1 GCA_019309685.1 Deltaproteobacteria bacterium | reverse complement strand
GCAATTTAAAAGTACGCTTTTTTGATCCACTGAAAGTACTATGCTCTCATTCGAATTAAATGTATAAATAGCAAACCGCAGCATGCAAACGACATTTATTACTCTTGCTCCTATTGCTGAGCATTACATCAAAATTGCACATAAAGGCCATATGCCTTAACTCTTTAAATCCCGAAAAGTTGTCATTGCGCAACCATATATGCTATAAATAAAACATAATTTCGAACAACCATTAAGGCAAATTAAACATAACCTTTCTGGTAATAATTTGGAGACACGGCTCAAAGCCGTTTTTTTGTTTCTTTTTCCAGAGCGATCCTTTCATTTTTGGATTAAGGAACCGGCACAACTGCAAAATTGGCTTTCTCGGAAATGGATTTTGATCCAATTTGAAATGAAAGCAAAGACCTTGAAATGAAAGTAATAGCGGCAAACAGATGTAAATTGTAATCAGAATACTTTTTCAGGAAACCCTATGTAGTCGGGTGGCCCCTCGCGATTTTGGTTTATACTTTGTCCGCAATTAAACCACCAATGATTGTTGGTAATCAAGTCCTCTTTAGGCCGCTTAACTTTCAAATATTATACCTATTCTTTTATTTCAAGATCGTATCGTTTGATTTTTCGCCATAGGGAAACCCGGTCGATGCCCATAATTTTAGCTGCTTTTGTTTTATTCCAATTGCACTTTTTTAATACCCATTCGATATAATGTTTTTCCTGTTCTTCAAGTGAAGGGATAGAGGAGGCATTATGTCGGTATGTCTCTATTGATAGACTTCTGATAGAGTCAGGTAGATTTTCAGGATAAATTTTATCTCTTTTTTCGAGTACCACAGCTCTTTCAATAACATTCTCAAGTTCCCTGACATTACCAGGCCAGTCGTATCCTAACAACAGCGCCATCGCATCTTTGTCTATCTCCTTAATATCTTTTTCCATCATTTTATTTTTCTCATTAAGAAAATGATACGCTAGTAACTTGATATCACCATGCCTTTTTACAAGAGGAGATATTTTAAGGCAAATTACATTAAGACGATAATAAAGATCTTGCCTGAACCGGCCTTCTTTCACGTCTTTTTCCAGATCCCTGTGTGTTGCGGCGATAAAACGAACATTTGTGCTGATCGGATGAACACCGCCCACCCGTAAAAATTCTTTTTCCTGGATGACTCTTAGTAGTTTAACCTGCATGGAAAGCGGCATGTCTCCTATCTCGTCAAGGAAAACAGTCCCCTTGTTTGCCGTTTCAAGCAAACCACGCTTTTCCTGTACTGCACCTGAAAAAGCCTCCTTTTCATGACCGAACAGCTCGTTTGCCATTAATTCTTCAGTGAAAGAGCCGCAGTTAAATGCAAGAAATTTATTTTTTGAACGATTACTGAGCTGATGTATGGCTTTTGCAGTCAATTCTTTTCCCGTTCCACTTTCTCCCAATACAAGCACATTTGTGTCCGAAGGCGCTATCTGCTTAATACTGGTTTTTATATCCTGCATTACATCGCTTTCACCTATAATAAATGGAAACTTTTTTGTACTCTCAAGTGAAGTTTTAAGACTTTTATTTTCCAATAAGAGATTACGCTTCAACAATGCTTCGCTTACTATTTTACGTACTTCATCAATTTTATAAGGCTTAGCAATATAATGGTAAGCACCCTTTTTTAGGGCTTTAATTGCGGAGTCGACTGTTGCATACCCTGTTATCATGACCGTATCAGTATCGGGTTGAAGTTTTTTAGTCTGCTTTAAAACCTCCATTCCATCTACTTTTTCCATTTTGAGGTCAGTGATTACAAGATCAAAATATTTATCTCTAAGTAAATCAAGCGCCCGCATTCCGCTGTCTGCTGAAACCACAGCATATCCGACTTTTTCAAGGATATGCACAAGGTTTTTACGGGCTATTTCTTCATCGTCTACAACCAGTATGCGTTGCTTTTCGTTTTCCACTGATCTCCTTCTCGAATTGTACGAATTGGCAGGAATATGCTGAATTTGGATCCCTTTCCCTCTTCACTTTCGACTTCTATCCTTCCTTCATGATTTTGAATGATACCATGAGAAATAGAGAGTCCAAGCCCTGATCCTTTACCGACTTCTTTTGTAGTAAAAAAGGGATCAAATATTTTATCAATATTTTTTTGAGATATGCCAGTTCCTGTGTCTTGGATTTCAATGCAGGCTTCAGTTTTTGTTGGCAGTGTAAAGGCTCTCAAATAAACCTTTCCTTTTTTTCCTACTGCATGGATAGCATTCATTAAAATATTAATCAAAACCTGCTCCATCTGGCGGAAATCAAGGTATACATGGATATCTTCAGGAATGTCGATATTTAATTCAATCGATGCAGGCAAATCCCCTTTTATAAGCTTTACGGTCTGATCGATTAGTGTTTTTAGTTGAACCAGTTTATGTTTAAATTTACTCTCTCTTGAAAATTCAAGCAGCGCCTTTACAATATCCCGTGCTCGATCGATCTGCTTCTCTGCATCAATGAGAAGTTCTTTATTATGGTCTGTATCGCCATCTGCCAGTTCTTCAAGAACGATCTGAATAGAAGTGGAGATGTTATTCAGGGGATTATTTAATTCATGTGCCACGCCTGAGGTCAGTGTACCCAGAGAAGCCATTTTTCTGCTTTGAATCAACTGTTCATTTCTTTTTTCCAGTTCAGATATCATGGTGTTCAAACTGTTTATAAGCGAATCAAATTCATCTCCTGTTTTAAGTGACCGAATAAATTCATAGTCACCTTTGGCTATTTTCTTAACCGCTATCGCGATATTTTTCAAAGGCCGGTTCACACTAAAATAGAGAAAAAGAGCCACAAGCGTGCATAAGACAAAAACCGCTATTGAACCGATAAGCAGATATAATCTCGATTGTTTAACCATCTTGTTAACAATCACAAGTTCACGGTTTACCATGAGCTCAAGGTCGTCAGTTATCTTTTTGCCGATTTCTCGTATCGCTTTTTGATACTTTGAATTTTGAAGCTTTTCAACAAAAAGATGCTTTGTTTCAGGCGAAAAATCATCTCTGCTGTGAAACTTGTTGTGAAATTTTTTTAAGGCAACGAGCGATTCTTTGTATTTACGTAAAACAGACAAATTTTCAGGGAAA
>JAFDFT010000430.1 GCA_019309685.1 Deltaproteobacteria bacterium | reverse complement strand
GCCTAATAAAACTAAAAAGAAATAGAACTTCCTCAGGCGGTAAAAATTAAATTGCGGATGAGTTAAATATGTCATTACAATGACTATAAAATTCTTATAGGATATCTATTTATTGCCCATTTAAACAAAAGTGTTGATAAAAATCAGATAAATAAAGTTAATTGCTCCGAGAATTATTAAAACCTAAATATACATGCGCCTAACAACTAAAAGCCGTTACGGTACCCGACTTCTACTTGACCTGGCTATATACAGCAAAAAAGAGCCTGTTCGTCTCAGTGATGTTTCAAAACGTCAGGGAATATCACTGAAGTATCTTGAAAAACTTATCAGGAATCTTAAACAGGCCGGATATGTTAAAAGCATAAGAGGCCCTTATGGCGGCTACATGCTGGCAAAACCAACAAAAGAGATCTCCGTTGGGGATATCGTGAGGATTATGGAAGACTCGCAAACGATCACGGATTGTACAGAAAAAGAGAACGTTTGTGGTGTATGCACCCAAGCCGGTGAATGCCTGTCTCAATGGATCTGGATGGAAACCGCTAAGGCAATGTTCGAAAAACTTGATTCCTTTAAAATTGACAAACTACTTACAAGTTCTACAAAAATCTTGAAGAAAAAATCAATACCTACAAAAAACGCATAAGCCTCAAGGATATAGTGTGAACGGTTTATCTCGTTAAGCTGTTTATCAATATTGCTTTAGTACAATTTTCATAAATTTGGGTTTTTTATTAAAACAAACTTTCTTTTATTGGTACGCCATTCATCCAGCCTTTTTAGCTGGTCAAATAAATCAACGCACATGGCCCTGAAATATCTGGCTTCTCCGAATTGTCTGGGATCAATATTTTCAAAATAATAATTAAAGATCGTTCCTGGTCTTGTTATACTCATTCTTTTCAACAACTCAGCAAGCTTTTTTGCGACATCATTATATTCACCAATATCAATCGTTTTGGTAGCAATATCTCTAACAAGGACCTTTAATTTCCTGTATGTTTCACGGTGTTTACGTATTGCCTCCTCTGAAAGCATTAAAGATTCAATTCTTTTCCTTTTCAAATCTTCTAAAGTTTCCATGGTCGGCGAATTCATATAAACAACTCCCTCCTTCTATTATTAACGTTTTATCAAATTCATAATGACGATGCGGGAAAGATATCTTTATTGCCTTCTTTTCAAAATCTAATAGTTCTAATTTTTTAAAATTATAATTCCCCTGGATCTATTTGAGGCATCATTCTTTGGGTTCGAAAACATCTACTTCCTTAAGATCAGGTCCCAAATACTCCCGTTCATTCTCACTGAGAATCCCCATGGAAAGCGCAATCAGTGTCCATAGATGGACTGAATGATAGCCGGCTTCATAGAATTCACTAATATCGTGCATTTGGGAATGACAATTGTGACATACTGTGATGCAGTAACTGGCACCCGTATCCTTTATCTGTTCCAGCTTGATCTTTCCATAATCACGACGCGCCTCAGGAAAACCCGCCTGCAGGGCGCCTCCACCGCCGCCGCAACAAAAATTATTCGATTTATTCGGTGCCATTTCTATGACGTTTTCTTCACCAACAACCGCTTTCACAACATAACGGAGATCTTCTGCTATCGGATCTCCAAATCCTTTCCTTACAAGATTACATGGGTCATGAATTGTAAATTTTACTTTCAAGTCTTTGTTCCAGTCTGAACTGACTTTAAGTTTCCCCTCCCTTATCCATTTAGCATAGTATTCGATTATGCTCTTACACTCGAAATTGTGTTCGATGCTGAATCGCTGCAGTCCGACCCGGACTGCAAACAGCTCGTGCCCTCATTCAGTATTCAGCCATACCTTACAACCAAGATCATCAACGGCTTTTGCTTTCAATCTCACTATCTTTTCCCAGTTCTCTGTGTCCGCACAAAAAAGGCAATAGTTTTCTGCAGCCCAGCCTTTTGATCCGTAAGTCCAGTCTGCACCAGCATGGTGTAATATTTTCCATAAAGGAACCATTTCATCTGGTTCAGTTACAGGCTCTCTGGAATTCTGGTTTAAGATAAAATAAGCCCCCTCTTTATCCATCGGGGCCTGAAGATTTTCATAGCCGGGATATTCTTCTCTGATTTCTTCAAGCACATCTTCCACAACAAACTTCCAGTCTTCTTCAGTTGCCCCCATAGCACTGCAGGTATCGTTTTTTAACGCCATTTCACAAGATCCGCGTATTCCCTTCGGCTGTTTATCTTTTGGCCAGTTCTTTCTTATGTTGAACATAAGACCTGGAATATCGATCTTCATTGGGCAAGCATAGACACATCTGGTACATAGAGTGCATTTCCATGCCCAATCTGAAGAAAGGAGTTCATCATCAAATCCAAGAGAGGCCAACCTTAAAAATTTCCTTGGATCCATGCCATCCTCACCAGAAGCGGGACAGCCAGAAGCGCATAACCCGCAAGTCAGACAAAGATTTAAATTACCACCCTCAGGCAAAAGATTCATAACTTTTTCTTTAAAGATTGATTTTCTCTTTTTGCTAATTACAATCGTTTCATTAGACATTGTTATCTCCTCTCCAAATTTTTCAAATCTTTCTTTAAACAATCATGACAAACCGGAACAATTTCATAATCCGTCAGAATGTAATAGAGCTCACATGAAACACATCTTCTATGACAATTATAATTCCAACTTCAGCACTCTTTTATTTAGCTTTTTTTGGGTATAACATATTGATATATTAATTTTTTTTTATTTTTTGATCTAGCTTTGCCATGTACCACATTGTGGTTATATTGTAAAGCGGTTTCCCAAAAGTTATTCAAATTATTTATTCAATAATAAGTCGACTTACTAGCAAAAACCGAATAAGCCTCCACCCGAAAAATAAGCGACGTTTCTCAGAAAGATTTTAAATTGTTCGGCCTGGTATAGGAATTACAACGGAAATAAACTGAAGCCTCTTCGCCCATCAGGAAATGGCAATAAAAGGATAGGAGGTTTTTTTATGAATTGGAAATTTTTTCAGGACTGTTAGAATCAATAAAGTGTTTCAAATTTTATCATAAATTGACAGATCTCGTATATAATTCTAAATAATGGTTAACTTATCAGGTCGTACTCGGGTTGCTATTATGG
>JAFDFT010000429.1 GCA_019309685.1 Deltaproteobacteria bacterium | reverse complement strand
GTCACCTGCGGGTGCTTGAGGAGAATGTTTTCCACCTCGCTGGGGAAGATATTTTCACCGCCTTTGATAATCATGTCTTTTTTCCGGTCCGTTACATAGAGATAACCATCCTCGTCCATATAACCAACATCGCCTGTATGGAGCCACCCCCCGCGCAAGGTTGCCTTGGTTTCTTCAAGTCTTTTATAGTAACCCTTCATCACCGTAGGCCCTTTTATTACAATTTCTCCAGATTCCCCAGCAGGTAGTTCATTGTCCGTGTCATCAAAGATCTTGATTATGGTCTTGCCTATTCGTGTTCCGGCGGAACCGGGTTTTCGGGCTTCATTATGATGGGTACACGCAACCGCGCTGCAGGATTCACTCAGTCCATAGGCCTCAAGCATATTAATGTTTAATTTGCCCTCAAAATCATTTCGGAGTTCATCCGGTACCGGCGCAGCACCAGCCACGCACTGGTCCATGGAACTGAGATCATATTTTTTTATGGATGGGTCGTTCAGGAGTATCCAGAACATAGTGGGCACTCCTCCCATACCGCTTATCTTGTATTTTTCAATCAGACGAAAGATCTCTTCCGGATCAAACCACCTCATTAGAACAAACACCGACTCAGGATGTCTGTTCAACTGATCAATAAGCATTGCCGTCACACCAAACATATGAGCAAGAGGCAGGCAAGACAATTGTCTGCGGGGCTCTTTGTCCCAAAGGTCATAGGTAGCAACAGCATGATGGTGAAGGTTGCCGTAACTTAGCATGACGCCCTTCGGCCTGCCTGTGGTCCCCGCCGTATATATCAATAAAGCGATGTCGTCCTCATCCATATTGGTAATCTCGAACTTATCAGATTGATCCGAGATCAATTTTTCATAATAGATTGTTCCAGATGGAGCGTCATCCTCCAGGACGATTACATGATTGATATGCGGCATATCCAATGAGATCTGAATTTTTTCCGCGGCCTCACTGCTGGTGATGAATGCAACGGCTTCACAATCGGAAAGGATAAACTGGGTCTCCTCAGCACTAAAATTAAACATGATGGGAATGATGATGGCCCCGATCCGAAGTATTGCCTGATATAGTACGAGCACTTCAGGGCAATTCTGGAGGCTCACAACAACCATATCCCCCTTTTTTATCCCCAAGCTTATCAGTCCGTTTGCCAATCGATTCGCATTGTCTCTGATCCAGAGATTTGTATATTCTTTATCTTCAAACACTAGGGATGGAACTTTACCATGACGATTGATATGATCCTCTAAAAAGCTTGCTACGTTTATGATTTGTTTCTCATTATTTTTATTATCCAAGCCCATATTTCCCTCCTTAAAATGTTTGCTCTATTTCGGCCGCCTCATATTCTGGATAGAGGCAACGCTGCGATTTATACATCTGAAAATAAGGTTAATGGTGCTTTTTGTTTCATTATCCCGGAACGCTCCCCGGATTTTTGTTGAACCTGATCGAAAGACATATCCGTTTTAAATCATTCATTTGATGACAAAAAAGATAGATTTTAAGGACTTTGTAAAGCGGTTGAATCATTTCAGTAAAACTATCTTTTTTGGAATTGTTGCCGGTCAAATTTGTGTTATATTTTCTGAAATGCGTTTATTATATATAATGTTCTATATATCTGTCAAGAAAAACTTTATTCCAATAAGAAATATTATCTGGAACTAGGGATCAAAAAATATTCTATAAAACAAAGTGCTTGTCTAAATTTAAAGGGAAATGAGGTCCTAACAAAACGTTTTTTATGCTTTTCTTATCGGAATTATATTTATCTTGACAGATATATTATTGATCAGATAATAGATAAATCCTTTCCAAACATTTAGCCGTTTTGGATCTGCTTGATGAGTGCTAGCTGAGAATTAGTTCCACGGAAAGAGGGCAGCGCTTAAAAATACCGGACATTTAATCCGCGAAGGAGGAATTCATGGAATATAAGACAATTACGTTTGAAGAGAAAGAACCGGGGATCGGATTGATCGTGTTAAACCGGCCTGAGCGCCTTAATGCCGCAAATGTCGAGATGCTTGATGATTTTTACGCTCTTTTTGACAACCTGCGTAAACACCCGGAGATCCGTGTTTTGATTTTAACCGGTGCCGGGCGGGGATTCTGTTCAGGCGCTGACCTAAAGGATGATCGATTGGCAACGGAAGAGGGAATACGGGTATTTTCAAGCGCCTCCATTCACTTGGAAACGGTCCAGAAAAGATACGCAGGAGTGATTGTGGAGATGAAGCGACTGGCTCAACCGATCATTGCGGCGGTCAATGGACCGGCCTCTGGTATCGGACTGTGTATGGTTCTGGCTTCCGATATTATCATTGCCAACTCAAAGGCCTCGTTTACCGCATCTTTTATCAACTTGGGGCTTTCAGGCGGAGAGCTGGGTACTACATATTTTTTACCGAGAATGGTGGGAATTGCCAGGGCATCTGAGATTTTAATGACTGGCAGGACGGTTTATGCTGAAGAGGCGGATAAGATAGGCCTGATCAGTCGGCTGGTTCACGATGAAGACCTCATGAATTCAGCATGGGAAACCGCAAAGAACCTGGTCAGTAAAACACCATTGGGGCTGCGTCTAACTAAAGAGGCATTAAAACAAAATCTGGATGTCAACTCATTGGAAACCGCTATAGAGATAGAAAATCGCAACCAGAGTATCTGCTGCTGTACACCAGAATTTTTTGAGGCGATTAAAGCCTTTGTTCAATCAAGGGACAAAGGGGATTAAGTAAAAAAAGACCTGATTTGGCATATAGCGCTGTGCTAAACCCGCTTAGAAAAATCTTCCAATAACAATGTTTTGGCAGTACCACGAATAAACCGATTCGAAACATTCATTGAAGGAAAAAGGATGCTTAAGGCTTTAATAAAATCACTTGAAAACAAACATTTGACCCCTTCTCGAAGATCCCGGACTTTGAGCGGGGAATCCTAGAATCCCTGAATCCTTTCTCCCAGTTATTGGGGGAAGAACCTTTAATTTAAAAAAATGGGAACCTAAAAGTGTTTCCAATCCAGAAATGAGTAATTTAGGCCATTTATGGATGGAAACTAATCATTTGACACACCCTATATTTTTCTTATATTTCCTAATACCTGAATCTTGCGTT
>JAFDFT010000428.1 GCA_019309685.1 Deltaproteobacteria bacterium | reverse complement strand
GATTAAAATCGAAAAGACCGCACATGCCGGACGGACAGCCTCACCGGTAACGGATATTCATACAGATAACTTCAACCTGCTTCATAAAACAGTTCGACAGATATTTCCTGACGTGATTGTTACACCGTTTCTTGTTGTTGGGGGAACCGATACAAAGCATTATGTAGAAATTTCTGAAAATATCTTTCGTTTTCTCCCCTTACGGTTTGAAAAAACGGATATAAAACGTGTTCATGGGACGAATGAACGCATAAAAATTGAACACTATGAGGAAAGCGTTAAATTTTACGCTCAAATGATAAAAAATGCTAATTAGTATATTTGTTTTTAAAATCTTTTTTATTAATGTGGTTTAAGAGGAAGCTTGAAAAGGAGGTAAAAATGAAAAGAATTCCACTTTCAATTACATTCGCGGTAACGCTTATACTTTTTATGAGTATGACGATTCCAGCTACCGAAGCAGCACCCAAACGGTTTTTCATCGATTTTAAAGATGCTTATCTGGTTTACGCACCGAGCAGCGGGACAAAGCAGATTGTCGCAGACGGCAGTGTGCTCTCTTATGGGGAAGATTGGCAAGTCAGCAAACTAAAATCATATCTATATCACATGCGGCTTAAAACCTGGAAGGGATTTTACTGGAAGGTCAACACAAGTAGAAAAGAAGTTTACCAGGTTACCGGAGGCACATTCGGAAAGTTAGGCGGAAACGACAAAAAGAAAAATTTTACTATGGATGTGGTTGGCGGTGGAGGAACCGGGACGCCTGATAGATTTTTAATAAAATTCCCTAAATCTTACCTGGTATATGTCCCAGGATCAGGAACCCTTCAAATAGCCGCGGGCGGCAACGTGCTTTCATATGGAGCTGATTGGGGAGTTAAAAAGTTGAAAGAGTATCTTTACCATATGAGGCTCAAAACATGGAAAGGCTTTTACTGGAAAATAAACACAAGCCGCAAAGAGGCCTATATGGTTCGAAATGGTACCTTTGGCAAATTGGGGGGATCTGAAACTAAAATGAAAGCCACGGTTCGAGTTGTGAAATAATAATTGCCAATCAAAATTACTGCTTACTAAATAACTCAAAGGCGTCTTCGATATAACACGAAGACGACTTTGATCAATTCAGGTCAGTATCTTCTTATCTATCTTATGCTCACGGCTTAAGCCTGATACCTCCCCAGTTCTTCATTTCCCACCTTCTTCATCTCATCGACATGCATTAATCGTACACTTTACCGATCCTTCCATTCCGGGATCTCTTTCTTTAGAAACGCCTTCATCCCATTTTGAGCATCTTCTGCTGTGCAGTTCATGGCAATTGTATTTTTAGCAAAATGCAGAGCGTTGCAGTCTGCCTGATCCACCTGGGCGTAAAAACCCTGTTTGCCTACTTGCAGGGCAAAACCGCTGGCTTCTGCAATCTGGCCGGCAAGTTTTCCAGTCTCAGATGCCAGATCATCCACAGGAACAACCCTGTTGATCAGGCCAAGCTCTTTTGCTTCCTGCGCGGAGTAATACCTGCCCGTTAATAGCATTTCCATAGCCGCTTTCCGGCCGATGGCCCTGGTTACTGCAACCATGGGCGTTGTACAGAAAAGCCCGATCTTTACACCCGGTGTTGCGAATTTCGCGTCTTCTCCGGCGATCACCAGATCGCACCATGCTGCAAGTTGGCATCCTGCCGCGGTTGCTATCCCCTGAACCTGGGCGATTACCGGTTGAGGGATCTCATGTATAAGCTGCATCATTTTTGTACATTGATCAAAGATAAATTTATATTCCTTTGTTCCTTGATCTATCATCTCGTCCAAATTATGACCTGCGCAAAAATGCTTTCCCGCAGTCTTGATAATCACAACCTTTATGGATTCATCCTCAGATACTTTGGTTAAAGCATCTATCATTTCCCCAATCATTTTTTTAGACAACGCATTTATTTTCTCAGGATTATTGAGGGTCAGAAACCCAACCGGGCCTTCAGACGCAAAGAGTATTTCTTTATAGGGCATTTTATCCTCCTTTTAAGTTTTAGATGCAGATATTGTTATATTATAGCAATAAAAGAATCTTTTTAAATTATAGATCATAGCATTCAAACCGAGACTACAACAAGCCTAATTTACATTCTTAATTACTCGTCTGAGTTGCTAAGGGCGTCTTTTTAGAGTATAAAGACGAAAAAACAATACGTTGGAAAAGGAGGAAATATGAAACTCTCAAAAGAAGAAATCATAGACGCGCTCTCTAAATGGAACCAGGCGTGGGACATGTATGATCTTGACGGTGTAATGGCGCTTTTTCATAAAGATATCATTTTTGATAACTGGACCGGCGGGCAGGCCAAAGGTAAGGAGAATCTGCACAAAGCATGGGACCCCTGGTTTAAAAACAATCAGGGATTTAAATTTACCGGAGAGGACACCTTTATCGATGTAGATGAACAAAAGGTTCTTTACCAATGGCACCTTGACTGGCCCTCCATGGAAAAAGGATATGAAGGCAAGCTTGAAACCCGACGGGGGATTGACGTCATGCATTTCGAGAATGGAAAGATAGTGCAAAAACTCACTTACTCAAAAACGACAATTGAAATCGAAGGAAAAAAGGTAAAACTTTTAGCCGGTTTATCGGGTTGATGTAACGGTTTGCTTCGCGTTTCTAACGCCTTTGAATTATATTTCTCCGACATCAGAATTTGCAAGTGCGCATTAATCCTTCCATAAATTTGAAAGGAAAAAATCCCATGAAAAATTATTTGGTCTTTTTACATAAAAATAAACCGTTAAAAAAACGCGCCGACGTGCAACATTTATTTTTAGCATTAATCTTTACCCTGGCTTTCACGCTTAATGCCTGTACCCATATCCAAAGACCAAGTGAGATAATAAATCGATCAGAAGCCTACCTTGACTGGAGTAAAAACCCTCCAAAGGCAATTGACAGGGCTGGGCACGACCTCCTGGGAAAGCGTCCATTTGAATGGTGGTATTTTGACGGTCATCTTGATAGTGGACAAACATTTGTCGGAGTTTTCCTGGCACCCAGTTTTACCAACGGCAAGCCCGGCGCCGCCTTTTCCCTGTATGAATCGGACTGGTCAAAAGAATTCCACGGACTTGTTTTTGAACCGGATGATATC
>JAFDFT010000427.1 GCA_019309685.1 Deltaproteobacteria bacterium | reverse complement strand
ATATTTGGAGATCATGAGCGCTTTGAGCAAACCTATTTCAGCATGTTTAACGGGTTCTACTTCTCAGGCGATGGTTGCCGCAGAGATGAAGACGGATACTACTGGATTACGGGCCGTGTTGATGATGTGATCAATGTGTCCGGACATCGTATGGGCACAGCAGAAGTGGAAAGCGCACTGGTTAGCCATAAGGCAGTTGCCGAGGCTGCCGTAATCGGTTATCCTCATGACATTAAAGGACAGGGGATATATGCGTATGTCACACTAATTATTAATGTAGAGCCAAGTGATACTCTTTTAAATGAACTCAGGCAGCATGTTCGCAAGGAAATTGGCCCGATTGCCGTTCCGGATGTCATTCATTTTTCACCCTCGCTTCCAAAAACGAGGTCCGGAAAAATCATGCGCCGCATATTAAGAAAAATTGCATCAGACGAATTTTATAATCTTGGGGATACATCAACCCTTGCTGATCCAACGGTTGTGGACAGTCTGATTGATCAGCACAATAAGATTAAGTCTACAAATTAACACATCGGGCGAAGCTCTGTTGGGCAGAGTTTCGCTTCTTCTTGCCCGTTATTTGCACACCATGGTTGGCACTTATTTTTTTACGGACAGATAATATTTTTACGATGTTGGATTCTCAATAGTAAATTAAACACAAGAAAGGATAGTTGGTAATAAGCGTCCGCCTCCCACCCCCTTTTGTTAAACAGTTAATGCCGCTTCGAAACCCTCTCGTACCGCATCGGGGATTTTTCGCGGTGTTTTTGCGTCACCGATTATAATGGTAGTCATATCCGTATCCGTAAAAGTTTGAGAAAGGGTGTCATCAGAAACGGCTCCCACGGCCATGATAACAGTGTCCGCGGGAATAGACGATTTGCCGTTTTCGTCTTCGATAATTACATGATCTTCCTTTATCTCAATTAACCTGGTTTTGGTACGCAGATTCACGCCCATCATTCTCAAAGATTTCATCAGGGACCATCTTCCTGTGCGCCCCACATTTTCGGCCATCCGTCCCGCCATTTCCAATACGGTAATTTTTCTGCTGGAATCATGAAGCATGTTTTTTGCAAAATCCTGCTCCTCGGCGGAATGATACATGAGGAACGTAAATGTTTCGGCATCCGGAATCCCCATGGCAGAGATAAAGTGAGCGGTTTCGCAGCCGGTTGCGTTTCCCCCGATAATAACAACATTTTCGCCGATATCATATACTTTTTCGAGAAGAACATCCCAGGCATTAAAAACATGCGGCATGTCTTTGCCCGGGATATCTAACGTTATTGGCTTCGCCCTGGATGCCACGACGAGCACATCAGGGCTGTTCTTTTTGATCAGTTCGGGAGTGACATTTTTGCCTAATTTAATTTTTGCGCCCCAACGAGACATGCGATTTTTCATACTGTCAATGAAGTTTTGGAATTCACCTTTTCCTGGTGGAGATTTCGCAAGGTTGAGCTGACCTCCAAGATCATTTTCTTTTTCATACAGCGTGACATCATGCCCCCTTTTTGCTGCGGTTATGGCAAATTCCATACCAGCAGGGCCGCCGCCAGCCACCATAATTTTCTTTTTAGACGTTGCGGGTTCTATTATAAAATCATTTTCTCGGCCTGCACGGGGATTTAAAACACAGCAGACAGATGTACCGGAAAAAATAGAGTCAAAGCATCCCTGGTTACAGGCAATACACGGGACAATCTCATCCAGACGGCCCTCCTGGATCTTATTTGGAAGTTCAGGATCGGCAATGAGCGGTCTTGCCCAGCATATCATATCGCATCTGCCGGATCGAAGCGCCCTTTCAGCCTGGTTCTGGTCTCCGAGCCGGTTGGAAGCAAAGACCGGAACGTTCACCTTTTCTTTGATTCCTTTAGCAAGATACAAATATGCACCGGGCGGAACATTGGTTGTAAGCTGGGGAATACTGGTTTCATGCCAGCCGCCGGTGACATTGACGGCATCAATGCTTGCATTTTCAGCTTCGGCAGCGAAAAGAGACGATTCCTTATTGGTATGGCCTCCTTCCATAAAGTCATTTCCCGCGATCCTGATGCCGACTGGGAAATCATCCCCCACCGCTTTTCTTACTTCACGGATGACTTCAAGCCCAAAGCGCATTCTGTTTTCGATGCTGCCCCCGTATTCATCCGTTCGCTTGTTTGTGATCGGAGATAAGAACTGGCTGATGAGGTATCCCGTACAAGCGAGAATTTCTACAAAGTCAAAATCAGCCGCTTTTGCGCGCCTAGCAGCGTCGGCATATGCTGTCTTAATTTCCTCAATATCTTCTTTTGTCATTTCTCGCGGTGTTTCACGGGTTAATTTGCTCGGGATTGGAGACGGAGCAATGGGACTTAGCCCGGTAAAGGCAGAAAAAGCATACCTTCCCATGTGAAAAAGCTGAGTGGCAAGTTTTACCATGGTTTCTTTATGGAGTTCACCTATAAAATTTTTTAAAGGCTCAATATTTTCATCATCAAAAAGTTTGGGCATTAAAGGCGCGGACCCTGCCTTGTCGATAGCCACAGGACCAATGGTCATAAGACCAACGCCCCCTCTTGCCCGCTCCCGGTAAAACCCGCGAAACCTGTCATTAAATTCATAATTGTCCGTATAAGACAGGCCCATTGCAGGCATGACGATTCTGTTTTTTATTTCAAGGTTGTTGATTGATATGGGTTCAAAAAGTTTAATATAGTCCATTTTTTCCCTCTGCAAAAACATGTTTTTCATGTTGGCCTATCATGTACCTGTCAGGCAATAGGCGAGTAAAAATATTGAAGACCGAGCGGCTTGAAACTGGTTTTTTTAAACAGGGTAACCAAAAGTAATTTGTTATTACTATATTTTGACGAACATATCTTCAGATCTAAAAAGAATAATTTGAAGACTTACATTCATATCAAACTTCATTCCTTTTGGGAAGTGTTACTCGAGTCATCCATTCATCTCTAAAAGGATTTCATTGCGTAGCTATATATGCCATGAAACCCGGTATATATCGATTTGCCCTTAAGGCAAGATCTCCTCTATTTATTTTCCATATCTCCATTACATCTCAACACTTTTTAAAATAAACTAAACTATGGCATAAATATTGCTTAATTTCAGGCTGATATAAATTGTTTTATGAA
>JAFDFT010000061.1 GCA_019309685.1 Deltaproteobacteria bacterium | reverse complement strand
CTTTTATTTCAAGCACTGTTGCCGCGATTGATCCATCTCGGCCCTGGCCAAGCAGGGTCAGCTCATCGCCCGGCACAACCTGCAGGTTTTTCGCGAGCAGCTTTCCCACAATTGCTTTATTGGTATCCACATTCGAAAGATAACGGCCGTCGCGGATCAGCCTTTTAATTGTAGACACATTTGCTTCTCGTTCAGGATCAATCCCTATGACGAAAACACCGCTTGTCCGCCTGTCGGATGAAACCAGTGAAAATGCTTTCGCCCTGGCGGTATAGGCTTCCACGCCTTTTACTGAATCCAGAATCCTGGAAACACTGTCAGGGTCTGTAACCACCATCCGCATTTTCATTTTTTCATGGTATTCTTCGGCTTGTACCTGTAGATGCCCCGCATAAATTTTGACAGACGTATTGATCATTGTTTCGTAAGAACCGAACTGCAGTGACAGCATAAAAACCAGTATCATGCACGCAAAGATAATGGCCGAAACAGTAAGAAGCGTTCGTCTGGGATTTCGCCAGACATTTCGCCATGCCATTTTTATATCTATGGACAAAGTGCTTTATCTCCTTGGTTTTTTCAGGTTTGAAAGTGTGAATATATGAACGGGGAGATCCCTTTTAAAGGAAAGTTCCCTGTAATTAAGTTCTGTATAGGTATCTTTTCCCTCGGGTTCCAGCATTTTCCATGTTTTCGGAAACAGTTTTCCGCCAAACATTTGGATATTATACCCGGTCATTACCTTGACCGGTTTCAAATCTTCGTCGTAAAATTCCTGACCTAATAATATGTTGTCTTCCCGGATTTTGAGTTTCTGCATGCCCCACACAACAGGCGCATCCGGCTTTGGAATTGATTTAATAATATAAACCTTTTTTCCTTCGTGATTCTCGGTTCCCGCGATGGTATGAACATAGTCAGTTAAGATACTATCACTTTTGGCAAGATCGTTATTGGAAAAATCCGAACCCATCCAGGACTGTGCCATCATAGAGGGAGGAAGTTTCATCACTCTGTTAACTTTCGGATTAAAGATCCACATTTCACGTCCCTTCTTGAGAGTTCCATTTCCCTTATCTTTCGCGGGCGCAACAATGGTAATAAGGCTGTCTTTCTCCCCCCGGGTCCACCCTTTCATTGTTACGGTCCTTTCCCAATCCGGACGGTGTATTTTCATATCAACAAGAAACTCTGAAGACCGCCCACGCCAGTAATCAAAACCAGCCTTTACAAGTGAATTAGCGTCCTGGGCTTGTGCATTCATTCCAGAAAAAATAACCAACATAGATAAAATCGATACACCTAAAATCAGACAACCAAATTTTTGATTTTTCATGTGTACTCCTTTTGCTTTATATTCAAGCCCGACAAACTTTATGACTTCATAAAATCCATTTCATAGGTCTTTTTATTATTTTATAGATAAGCCTTTAAGAAAAATTGCCATACACTTTTTGCCCGTATCAGCAATATCAAAAGATTCATCGAACCATCCCTGCAAAAACATCGCATCCCATGTCCCCACAATACCTGCAGATATCGCAGCAACATCCACGTCAGAACGAAACTCTCCACGCTCGATCCCATCCTGGATCAATGACGAAACAATACCGCGAAACTCTCTGTAGGTATCCTTGAATGCCTGCTTGTAATGTTCCCGGCTTTTAGATGAGGCTGATGCAGCCCAGAACTCCATCACCAATGAAAAAATGTCCATTTTATCAACAAAATAGTTCATCAATGATTCGTTCATGGCGCTTAGCCTGTCTGATGCCGGACCCCCTAACGCAGTAATATTTACAGTGGCAGCCTGACTACTCTGCTCAACGTGCCATTCGAATACAGCAAAAAAGAGATCCTCTTTACTGTCAAAATATTCGTATGTGGTCCCTTTTCCTATTCCTGCATATGCAGCGATATCTGCAATAGAAGCACCCGAAAAACCTTTTTCTGCAAATACTTTTGAAGCAGCTTCAATAATCAGGTTTTTTTTGTTCTCTTTTAGTTGTTTATTTTCCGGCAATTGCATCCCCCGTTATCCAAAATGACCTGGAGGTCATACAAATCATCATATTAATACATTTGGTTAAGTAACTATTTTATATTTCACCTGCCATATTTTGACCGACCGGTCAGTCGAAAAGTAACTCTTTACAATCCTCACGTCAAGAAAAAAATTTAATATTATTTTGGAGTAGATAAAAATAATTAGACTTTTCATGTATCATTTCGAGTTGCTGTAAAATCCGATTTATCTTTATTAACAATCAGTTCTGCTTGACTCATATCACTGTTTTTCCTATATTCCGACAGCTATGGAAAGCAACTACGCAAAAATTGTAAAAGAGAATCTGGATAAGCTCTACAGCCAACTTCCTAATGATATTGAAATATTCATCCCGGCCGAACGAAAAGGAGATGTGTTTGAATTTAGTGCTTTTGGCGGCGTCTGTACTATACAGCCGGACGGAATCTTTATTGATGCGAAAAAACAAGATGAGGCTATGGGCATCCTGGTTTCACTTTATGCCCTTCAGGCAAACACGGAACCCTGCCGCCTTGAACCATTTAAAGCGTTTAAGGAATTCCCGGACAGCATGCCATACATCGGCGCTTTTACGACTCACACGGAAAATATTCTGCTGCCCCATGTAAAAAAAATCAAAACATCAAGGCAGAATATAATCGATCGGCTAGGTGACCGGGAAACGCCACCAGATATCACCGGCGATTTTTCTTTTGTGGTGTACCCTTTACCTAAAATTGCGCTATGTTATATATTTTATGACGCCGATGATGACTTCCCTCCTTCTGTTACCTGTCTTTTTTCTAACAACGCCCTTTCATTCCTGCCCATCGCCGCTATGGCCGATGTAGGCGAATATACCTCTAAAGTGATCATCGACATGGTCCAATAATCTTTATTATTTAGGGACAAATTAGGCTTCACCCAAAAACAGATCGTGCTTGACCATGAAACAGTTTTAATAATATGATGTACCTCATTCGTTCATTATTATGTTTTATCATAAAACTGAGACCTTTGAAAAATGCTGATTTTTGTTCAAGTTCAAGGAAGGCGATAATTTTAACCACAGGAATACATTAAGTATTTCGAGGATTAAAATTTGAGCCTGACGTAAAAATTGGGCAAAAAGTGGCATTTTGCAAGAGTCTCAAACTCAACAAGGAGAATAGCTATGACACCTGCTTCAGAAATGGCACTTCAAGGGCTGAGAGATCTTTCCACCATTAAATGGTATGTGATTCCTCTGCTGGCGATCGTTTTTTATATTTACACCAGCGAAATAAAAAAAGCTAAAGAATCAGGTAATTGGAACGCTATCTTCGCTGGACTTACGGTTTTTGGAATGGATTTTATCAATGAAACCTGGAACGGATGGGTATTTCATTTTACCCAGCGGTCCGCGTTCTGGACAACGCCTGGAGACACAGCGCTTCGCACCATGGTCGGTTGGAATATTGAAATTATGTTTATGTTCGCGATCTCCGGCATTATTTATTACAATACACTTTCTGAAAACAAAGAAGACAAAATACTCGGCCTGCCCAACCGATGGTTCTGGGCGATTGGTTATGCTGCATTCTGTTTGTTTGTGGAATGTCTGTTAAATGCGGGCGGCCATTTGGTTTGGGAATATCCCTGGTGGTATCGATCTTTCGGCGGTGTCTGGCTGATCTTTTTATTCGGGTATTTACATTTCTACGTGGCAGCGCTTCTTGTCATCGGTATGAAATCAGATAAAAACAAAATAATTACCATTAGTATTATTTATCTCATCGCGATCGCGGCCAATGTATTTGGCCTGGGACTGATGGGATGGGTATATTAATAAAATAAATCTAAGAACCATATATGGAGAAAATTATGATTATTTTAAATCCAAAAAAGAAAAAATATGAACACCTTGATGAACAGTCCAGAGAAATCATGTTAAAAACCATCGATTTTTTTGAAAATAAAGGGAAAAT
Organism: Deltaproteobacteria bacterium; assembly: GCA_019309685.1. Taxonomy (GTDB): domain Bacteria; phylum Desulfobacterota; class Desulfobacteria; order Desulfobacterales; family JAABPS01; genus JAABPS01. The sequence goes on along the minus strand of JAFDFT010000061.1, from coordinate 5,054 downwards.
AAAACTCAAGGAAGACTTCCATGAAAGGGTTTGGTATTCCGATTTCCTTGAATTCGTTAAAAAGGAAAAGATTTTTTCAACACTTCTGACTCCGGCCAAGTACGGGAACGGGAACACGCGCTGGGATACGTTTCGGAATTGTGAATTCAATGATATCCTCGGGTTTTACGGACTCTGCTACTGGTATACGTGGCAGGTCACTATACTTGGCCTCGGCCCTATCTGGATGAGCGATAATGAAGAAATCAAGAAAAAAACAGCAAAACTTCTGGAGGATGGGGGCATATTCGCCTTTGGACTTTCTGAGAAGGAACATGGCGCTGATCTATACTCCAGTGATATGGCCCTCACACCGTTAGGAGATGGGAAGTATGTGGCTGATGGCGGGAAATACTACATCGGCAATGCAAACAAGGCCGGACTCGTATCTACATTTGGGAAGAATTCTGAGACAGGCGACTATGTCTTTTTTGCCGTTGACTCACAGCATGAAAATTATGAGTGTATAAAAAATGTCTGCGCCTCGCAAAATTATGTGGCGCAATACGCGCTTAACGGGTATCCGATTACCGAGGCAGACATCCTGTCACAAGGAAGAGAGGCCTGGGATACATCTCTAAATACCATTAATGTAGGTAAATTCAATCTTGGCTGGGCATCTATAGGAATCTGCAGCCATGCTTTCTACGAAGCCATGGATCACGCGGCAAACAGGAACTTGTTTGGAAAATATGTCACCGAATTTACACATATTCGACAGCTCTTTGTTGACGCATATACACGGCTCGTTGCAATGAAACTCTTTGCCTACAGAAACTCAGATTACATGCGATCCGCTTCCGCAGAAGACAGGCGTTATCTTCTGTATAATCCCATGACGAAGATGAAAGTGACCACTCAAGGTGAAGAAGTAATAAATCTTCTCTGGGACGTGATAGCAGCAAAGGGATTTGAAAAGGATATGTTTTTTGAAATGGCGGCACAGGATATCCGGGCACTGCCGAAGCTTGAAGGAACCGTTCACGTAAACATGGCCCTTATTATCAAGTTTATGCCGAATTATTTTTTCAATCCTGATGAATTCCCGGAAATCTCAAAAATGGATGGACTCGATAATGATGATTTCCTTTTTAACCAGGGGCCGACAAAGGGGCTGGGTAAAATCCAATTCCATGATTACAATATAGCCTATAACAGTATTGATCTGCCCAATATCAATATTCTCAAAGAACAAATCGAAGTTTTCAAGGAACTCCTCTTAAAAGCGCCCCCGGATGAAGAACAGCAGAAAGATATCGATTTTCTGCTCATCCTTGGTGAGCTGTTTACACTGGTTGCTTATGGCCAGCTCATCATCGAAAACGCAAAGTTCTATAATATCGAAGACGACCTGCTCGATCAAATCTTTGATTTTATAGTAAGGGATTTCTCCAAATTCGCGCTGCAGCTCTACTCTAAAACCGTCAGCGCCGACACACAGATGGAACTCTGCATGAAAATGATAAAAAAGCCGAAAGTGAATAAAGATCGCTATAACCGTGTATGGGAAAAATACGTATATACGTTAAAGGGCGAATACGAAATGAGTCCGTAATAAGAAACAATCGCCGCTATGTCTAAAAAACAAAAATCAAAAAAGAACTTTTTATTAGAGACCTTTGTGCCGGCAATACATTACTTGTCGGCACAAACAGTTCCCTGTCTCCCGTTGCCATTGGTGAGGTTCATCGGTCATTGCCTGTTTATAACTCTGTATCCCATAGCTGTTGTAACAGGGCTGAGAAAGCGATTTGCGATAAATATTGCCAACGCATTTCATAAAAAATCAGACGATACCGATGTTAAAAAAATCGCGCAGCGAACGTTACATAACTGGATAATGAACATCGTTGAGATTTATCATTTTTATCATATTAAAAGAAGAGAAAGGTTAATTAACTCGGTCAAAATTGAAGGGCTTGATAAGATAAACCAATTAAAAAAAAATGGCCTTGGTGTTATTGGCGTTTCCGCCCATTTTGGGAATTTTCCCTTGATGATATTTCGGCTCAATATTGAAGATATAAACATGTCGTTTCTTTTCAAAAAGGTCCCACAGGAATCAATCGCTAGGATCATGGATCATTATATGAACGACATAATTAACCTGAAAATGATAATTCCGAATAATCTTGAAAGCCCTACTAATGAAGCTATTAATGAAATTGAAAACGCTGGTTTTGTTGTTTTTATTGCTGACGAATTTAAGAAAAAAAGCGGTGTTGAAGTCAAATTTTTTGACAAACCAACAATGCAGGCAATAGGACCTTCAATTATTTCATTGAAGACAAAGGTTCCTATACTACCGATTTTTATTATCCGGGAAAAACGAAACCGTCACAGAATCGTTGTTGAAGATCCGATCAATTGTGAGTTAACCGGAGATACAGACAGTGATTTACAGATACTAACTCAAAAACGAATAGAAATCTTTGAGAAATATATCAAGCAATATCCGGATCTTTGGCTCTGGGTTCACTCTCGATGGATAGATAAAAAATAAAGATTTGCAGCTAGAGAAATCTCCCGTGAAAACAAATATCGTGTCCATCAAAGTTAATGAAAAGGAAACTGTTTCCGGTATTATATCTATCCCCAAAAATCATACCTCTGGGGAAAATATAGGCGTTATGATAGCACACGGTGCCGGTAATGATATGCATAATGCTTTGCTGGCTTCATATGCCGATGGACTTACGGCATCGGGATGTCTTTGCTTAAGGTTCAACTTTCCGTACAAAGAAAAAGGACGAAAATCCCCTGATAGCCCAAAACTTCTCGCGGAGACCTGGCTCGCCGCTTACAATTTTTTTAAAGAAAGCTCGGATTATAAGCCGTGCCCAATTATCGCTGCAGGAAAATCAATGGGCGGCCGTATCGCGTCAGAAATGGTTGCTAACAAACTTCTTCCTGCTGAACGGATTATCTTTCTTGGCTACCCGTTTCACGCGCCAGGCAAAAAAGACAACCCTCGGGACGCCCATTTATACAATATACATATTCCCATGCTCTTTTTTGCAGGCACCCGTGATCCGCTTTGCAACCTGGAAAAATTAAAAGAAGTCCTGAAAAATCTGAGCACATCCTGGGAGTTGGAAACAATTGAAGGCGGAAACCATTCATTCAATCTCCCAAAAAACGCGTCCGCCAATTTTCAGGACATAATTAATATAATGGTTAATAAAACATTGAGTTGGATTTCAAAATAATTTTTTTATTGGATAAAACCATAAAAGGAGATAGAAGTGATACGACTTTTCACCTACATATCTAGAAAAATTTGCTTTACCTTTGCCATAGCTCTATATTCAGTTTCCGGCGCATCAGGAGCGGTATTAGTCGGCATGGCCTTTATCTGGGCCGCTGTGGGCTTCAAGCTGACGGATACTTTTTACATGCTGCTGATGATCATTGTTCCAATAATCTGCCTTTCTGCATTGACACATTACTTTCTTTTCGGTCTCGGCCGTATTTTTAACATAGCAATTGAATTAAAGAGCTTAAGAATAATTAATGACAATGTAGTTGGATATGAAATCCCCTCTAATACCTCTGCCGAAATCCTTGAACAATTATCATTAAAACTGCGGCGGCTTCCATTTTTAAACCTTACAACAGCTTCTGTCTTATCGCTTCCACCTATTATCCTGGCTCCCTTGGTCGGATTCATTTTAACAATCAACTATTTAACGGCTCTTTCCATTTTTATAAGCGGTCTGCTGGCGGGTGCTCTGTATCTTGGTTTTACCGTTGTTATCACAGGATACCTTACATCCGTTCTCCATAGGGAGTCCACCCGAAAGTTTGTATCCACAAAAAAAACGCAATAACATACTATCAATAAAACATTTGGCAAATTGAAAAACACGCAATACTGTAAATATAGGAGATGCCATGTCGATTCTGTTTGATCCGGTAACAATATGCGGCCTGGAAATAAAAAATCGTTTCATACGATCTGCTACTTATTTCGCATTAAGTGACCCTGATGGATATATAAGTGATGCTGGCATTGAAGTAATAAAACGCCTCGCAGAAAACAATATAGGTCTGATTATCAGCGGCTACGCATATGTTTTGAAAAGCGGGCAGGTTTTTGATGACCAAAACGGCATCCAGGATGACGATCACATCAACAGCTATGCTAAAATGACTGAGGCTGTCCATAAGGCAGATGGGCGAATTGTCATGCAGATTGTACATGGCGGTTCAGGATCAGCCGCAGCAGCAAAAATGGGAAATGACTACATGGCTGTATCCATCACTGACGAATTGTCGGACTATGGCATACCTGCCTCGGGAAAAGCCAGGGAGATGGAAGACGCCGATATTAAAAATATCATAGAAGCATTCGGTAAGGCAGCGGCCCGTGTTGAAAAGGCCGGATTTGACGGCGTTCAAATACATGGCGCACATGGGTATCTGGTCTCTCAATTTCTTTCCCCCCGAAGCAATCAAAGACATGACAGATGGGGCGGAAGCCTTGAAAACCGGATGAGATTTGTTATAGAAGTCACACGTTCAATTAAGTCGAATGTCAGCAGTAATTTCCCGGTGATGATTAAACTTGGCTGTCGTGACTTTCTAGATGATGAAAATGGCCTGACAATCAAGGAGGGAGCCATCGTCGCAAAGACTCTTGAAAATGAAGGCATATGTCTGATTGAGGTTAGCCACGGCATTATCGATAAAGTGCAAAGAAAAATATTATTGGGTATCACTTCTCAAGAAAAAGAAGCAACATTTCTTAATGATGCTCGTGTTATCCGGGATTCGACAGGTATCCCTTTAAGCCTGGTAGGCGGGATGAGAAGCTTGGAAATAATGGAAGACATCGTTCAATCTGGCGTATCTGACTGCATCTCAATTTGCCGGCCATTTATCCGTGAACCGGATCTTATTACCCGATGGAAAAATGGGGATAGGCGTCGTGCAGAATGCATTAGCTGCAGTGGGTGTTTTAATCCGGACAAGGAAGGAAAATTCCATATATTCTGCAAGCATATCAAAAACGG
>JAFDFT010000426.1 GCA_019309685.1 Deltaproteobacteria bacterium | reverse complement strand
CACTGGTAAACCTCATCCCGCGTTTTTACGACGTTTGTGAAGGATCCATCACTTTAGATGGCCATGATATTAGAGACCTGGCGCTTAAGAACATTCGACAGCAGATCAGTATCGTATTACAGAATGTATTCCTTTTTCATGGTACTGTGCGTGAAAATATATTATTTGGCCGTCAAGGGGCTGCTGAGGGAGAGATGGTCAACGCAGCCAAAGTCGCAAATGCACATGAGTATATCGTTCGGTTGCCAGACGGTTACGATACCGTGATTGGAGAGAGGGGTGTAAAGCTCTCTGGTGGGCAAAGACAGCGGTTGGCAATTGCTCGCGCAGTCCTCAAGGATGCGCCCATTCTAATTTTAGATGAAGCAACATCCTCCGTAGATACTGAGACTGAGTTGTTAATTCAGCAAGCCTTGGAACATTTGATGGTTGGTAAGACAGTGATTGTCATCGCCCATCGCCTTTCAACTATCCGCAGTGCTGACCTTATCGTCGTCTTAAAGGGAAGTCAGATTATCGAAACCGGAACCCATCAAGAACTGATGGCCAAAGATGGATTATACAAACGCCTAAACAGTGTTCAGGTCAATGGTAAATTGATTTGAAGTCAGAGAGAATCACCAACCAAAAATCTTGAGAGATCCACTCTGTCAGTGGTTGTCTAGTCGAGGCAAAAGAATTCGTACCTCCGACCTCTTGCACCCTATTTATCAGCAGACGTGTTCACTTTATCAATAGTTTCCATAAAATCTACTTATTTTACACACAAATTGTGCACGAAAATGAGAAAGGCGCCTCGAATTAGCTCATGAACCTGCTGATTAAGAGTTATCCTCGATTATTCACTCTATTACGTATATTGTGTCTACAGGGTGGCAAAAGTAGGGGTAAAAATGTCTATTGCATCTATTGTTTCCACTCTATTTCATCCAATTGCACTAAAAAGTCACCCAAAATTGGAAAAGAAAAAAAAAAAAATACTTTCATTCTTTGCTTCAACCCTATTTCTTACTGGTTACGTATGTGTTAAACCAGGAAGTGTGATTCATGGAAAAGAAGACCATTATTATCCTCTTTCCCAATTACTGAGGTGTTCACTTAATTCATTTACCGAAAATGATTAGATTATTTTTCTTCTTTCATTTCACTTAATGGAAAGAAAAGTGTTGGATTTCCCTTTATTATTCTATGCTACCAGGTTCCTTATGTCCTAATTTCTGTAATGAGATATATATAAGAAGAAATCAATTTAGACTGTATTTGGGGGTATTTCACAATTCATTCAGCAATCCAATTTTACTGTAACAAAATGAATCCTTCTAATCACCCCGAAATAACTCATTTAACATTCTTTTTGGATTCTCTAGAAATGTTTTTGTAATCTTATAGTGCTCAGTTTCTTCGTAATCTATTGCTTCAATTCCAGATTCTGTAATATGGTAGATCAATGCCCCTGGATAAGCCATTAAAATAGGCGAGTGCGTTGCAATGATGAATTGAGATTCTTGCTCTAGAAGTTGATTCATTCGAGCCAGAACTGTTAATTGTCGTATTGGGGATAAAGCTGCTTCGGGTTCATCAAGGATATATAATCCGTTACCGGAAAATCGATGAAGGATTAAGGAGAGAAATGACTCTCCGTGCGATTGTTCATGAAGTGATACACCCCCATAAGAACTGATAATTGGCGCACCACCAGCTCCCGTATCTAATTGTTCAATATTGGAAGCAACATTAAAAAAACTTTCGGCTCTAAGAAAAAACCCATCTTTCGGTCGTTGAAATGCTTTCACAAGCTTTAAGAATTGGTGCAAATTAGAATGAGATTCACGAGTGCTGAAATGGAAGTTTTTACTCCCGCCCTCGGGATTGAATCCCATTGCGATCGCAATTGCCTCTAATAGGGTTGACTTACCACTACCATTTTCTCCGATTATAAATGTTACAGTCGGGGAAAACTTAAGGGAATCTAAGTTTTTTATTGCGCGGATAGTGAATGGAAATAAGTCCCAATTTTCTATTTCATCGCTCTTAAGTGATATCTCTCTAAGATACGGTAGTGTTTTCATATATTTACGAAGCTAAGTAAATACATTTATATCAAACCAATATTAGATTTGGGTAAGATATGTAGTGAGGTTGAAAATCCAGACATAGCAATCAGAGAGTAACATAAAGCAATGGAGGGCAAACATGAGCACAAGAAAACGCCGTGCTTTCACTGCAGACTTCAAGTTAGACACAGTCATAGAGAGTTTTCGAGGGGAAAAGAGCATTTCTCAGATTTGTAGAGAACGGAAAATCACCGATTCTCTCTACTACAAATGGCGTGACACATTTTTAGGGCAAGCCGAAAATATATTTAAAGATTAACGCGGCACAAACGCAAAAGGTGCCAAAGATTGGATCGCCGAATTGGAGCGGATGATTGGCCGATTGACAATGGAAAATGACATCCTAAGAAAAAGCCAAAAGCTGGCTGAGCACAACACACAGGAGCAACGGGAGATGATCGCAGCGATCAGCAAATATTACCCAATAAAATTCGTTTGCCAGGTTTTAGGTCTGCCGCGTAGCACCTGCTATGACACACCTGCGGAAAAAAACTGATGGTGTAGGATTTTTAGCGGTCATTGAAAAAATCATTATGAAAAGACCCTATTATGGTTATCGGCGCATCACTCATCAGTTGAAACGCGAAGGCTATGAGATTGGCGAAGAATTTATTCGCACATTCAAGGAGGAATATATTGACTATACTAATACATGAATTTTATGGATGCATTCGGGCAAATCGATTACTGGATGGAGGTTGACTATATGACCGAGAGGATTCAATCTTCGCTGGCATACTTGACACCATCTGAAATCAAGGCTGCCCAGGTTACTAGTTGTGCGCTTGCATCCTCTCTTATTCACCTCTTAATGCTGTCCAGAAAAACAACCGCAGTAAAAAGTACCGTAACATATATGGTAATTTATTGACGCATCAGAGAATCGAACCTGCGATCGGAGTAGTCCTTGAAAAGGAAGCCTACTGATTAAGAGTCAGTTGTCAGTATGCCATACAGGTGTAAAACGTCCATTGTATCCTCACAGTACACAAGTAAGCATCAAAATTGTCCATTGTATCCATTGTTCCCACCCTGTTTCATCCCAAAAA
>JAFDFT010000425.1 GCA_019309685.1 Deltaproteobacteria bacterium | reverse complement strand
ATACGCTTGATGCCAAAAAATTCAAACAGGTAATGTCGTCAGTCTATGCCTGGGTGCAGCGGTCTACCCCGGACATGGAAACCATGTTTGAACAGGGCCTTCTGGACGGGTTCAGCTTCGAAGCCGGCGGCCATGCTACCTTTTGGGGTAATCAAGGGCGTGTTGCTTGTCTTCTGGATTATCTGGGCAAGCACATCGAACTGCCGGGCAATGAAGGATTCACTGTCATCGATCCAGACACATCATCGCTTTTCCCCATGGAAAAAGGAGGCAATTATGGATGGATGAGCAAGGACTCGAATCGCACGGCTAAGATTCTTTTACGGGAGATGGCCATGGCGTCATCCGAAACACTGGCGCAGTGGGATAAGATATCATTTGATAAGTGGCTAAATGACCGTACTGATGACAGAAAAGTGTATGAATTTCTGGCTGCCGTGGCATCCATCCACATGGTTATGGGCGAACCGGAAATGATTCCCGCCGGGGATTTTATCCGGTTTATGCGGGCCGCTGTAGATATCGGCATGAATCTTATCAGCGGCTCTACCGGTATTGTCCAGAAGCCCGGTTTTGTTTACATCGGAGAACGTCTTGCTGAAAAGATCAATGAATCGGGCGGCAGCATCATGACAGGAGCCGGTGTAAAAGAAGTGATCTTTGAGAATGGTACCGTTACCGGAGTCAGAGCCACCACACCGGATGGAGAAAGGGTTTTTACGGCCAAAAATGTTGTTTGCACTATTCCCATTCGAAAAATATGGCCGGTGTTGCCGAAAGAACACTTTCCGAAAGATCTCGTAAACTCAGTGGAAAAAGACTTCTTCAGCGTGGGCATGCTGACCGGTTATATAGGACTTAAAAACGATCTGCTGACAGACGCCGGCCTCAACCCCAAATCCTGGCTGCTTACGCCATCCATTATAAAAGCGGAAGAGGGCTTCATTGGCGATGTGGATATCATCGCCATCATGCCCAGTAATTTCGAACCCTCCCTTGCACCTGAAGGTAAATATACACTGGGATTTTCTATCGCGCTCACCGACGGCGAACTCAGGGACAGGAATAAGGTCGACCGTGTAATTGATTTTTCCAGGGACATCTTCCACAAGACATTTCCGCAAATGGTGTCAGATACGATTTGGGAGATCTGGACATGTTCGGACAAGGGATTCGGTGACTGGCCGCCACCGGGAACTCCGCGGCCGGATACCACGCAGCCGGGCTTGAACGGGCTCTACTTTGCAGGAGATGGTTATGGTGCGAAAACCTGGGGCAGCGGGATGGACGCGGCAATTTATTCAGCACTGCTGTGCGCAAATGTCATTACCGGCAAAAACTATGTTGAAAAAGTTATGCCCGAATATCATCGATAAAAAGCAGTTGTTTTTGGTTCTTCTACAATTTATTTGGTTAACATAGAATAAAACTCCCCCATTTCATGTAAGCAGGAGGTATGCGTATAAACTGGAAGGCTTTAAATCAAACATGGCATTATGTTGAAAAATGTGCGGAAACCAAGCCCGAGGGTGAAGCGTTTATTTTTAAAAACGAAAGATTGCAGTGGAAAAATTTCAAAGAACAGATGGACCGGCTGGCTAAAGGGTTTCTTGAAACCGGTATCCAAATAGGCGACCGTGTTGCGTTGATTTCCATGGCTCGTAACGAATTCCCTTTGACCTATATGGCGGCAAACAAGGTTGGTGCCATATGGCTGGGATTATCCCCGAAATATTCTTTGGATGAATTTCGCTACATGATAAGTGACAGCCGGCCGAAAATCATTTTTAGCCTTAGAGAATATGTGGATACCGATCTAACCCAAACCCTTGAGCAGATCAAAGATGAATTTTCCTTCATTAAAAAGATGGTCGTCATCGGTGAACCTATTGAAGGAACAGAGGGATACGATGAATTTATCAGCAATCCCAGGGATCAGCTTAATGAGGCGCTTGAGAAAAGATCGGAAGAAGTCAAAGAACAGGATGATGCCCTGCTTCTGTATACTTCCGGGTCCACAGGTAAACCAAAAGGCGTGATCCATACACATCAAAGTATCCTTTCAAATATTCGCATCCAGAATGAAAAATTTGAGACACGGCCGTATCACAAACTGGCCTGCCCATTTCCAATCAATCATGTGGCATCTGCCACTGAACATATTATCCCTGTTATAATGGAAGGATGCACATCCTATCTACTGGACAAATTCGATCCTGCTGAGATGCTTAATCTTTTAGAGTCAGAAGGGATTTCCTGTCTGGGCGGGATGCCGGTCATGTTCATCCTGGAAATGAAATTGTCTGAATTTGCTACAACCGATTTCAGTAAAGTGGAATCTTTTATATGGTCGGGCGCTGCAGCTCCCAAACCTATGCTGGACACACTTCAGGCGATCAGCCGGAAAACAGATACACTCATGTATACAGGATATGGAAGTACAGAAATGGCAGGATTTGTAACCTACACTGAAAAGGGAGATGATCTGGAAATCCTACAGAAATCGGCCGGTAAAATAGCCGCTCCCTTTGAGCTCAAAATTGTGGATGAAGAGCGGAATGAGCTCCCAGATGGAAAAGTCGGGGAAATTGCGGTGCGAGGGGCATTTCTGATGAAGGGCTACCTGAACAAGCCAGAGGAAACGGCCAAAGTAATTGATAAGGATGGATGGTATTATTCGTCAGATCTGGCCTACAAAGATGATAGGGGATACATCTATCTGACCGGAAGAAAATCGGAAATGTTTAAAACCGGTGGTGAAAACGTATTTCCCCTTGAAATCGAAGATATACTGACCACGCACGAGTCTGTTTTCTTTGCAGCCGTCATTGGTGTACCGGACGATACATTCCAAGAGGTGGGCTGGGCCTTCATTATGCTTCAACCCGGTACATCCGTTACGGAAGAAGAACTTAAAAAATACTGCAAATCCAGATTGGCAAATTTTAAAGTTCCCAAACGGTTTTTTATTCGTGAAATGCTGCCGCTCACGCCAAGCGGGAAAGTTTTGATAAAATATTCAAGCAGGAAATAAACATGTCTTCAGGAAGCTAAAAGGCAGATGTTAAGGTGATAATAGCGATGTCTATCACTCACACATAAAGCCATAGCCTGTATATCGATACCACTTACGATTTGACCTATCCTTCTGCCTTATCTTTCCGTAGTGTTATAAGAAATACACAGGACAGTTAATACTTTTACCAAATTTTAAATTTTCTTTATATTTTAAGCTCTTTACTCGAATCCTGGAATCCTTGGACCTTTGTCGAAGATCCCGGACTTTGAGCGGGGAATCCTTTTCGGATCATCAACTCTTTTGGAGATGATCCATGTTTTATAATTTATAGCTTACGTAACCGGTTTATGGGTATAATTATTTGTTGAGAACTTAAACCGGATGGCACCGACTTTGATAAGCGCCGGGACAAAAAACAGGTCAGCAAGAAGCGCTACAACAAGCGTCATCGGCAATAAAGTGCCCATCATGTTAATCGTAAGATAATCTGAAGCCGCAAAAGGAGCAAAGCCTATCACCAGTATCACGGTTGTTATCACAATCCCTCTCCCTGAATAGAAAAAGGTTTGTTTTACCGCTTTTTGAAGATCATCCTGGCGCTCTGACTCAATACGGAAACGCATAAGAAAATGGATGGTATCATCAACGCCGATTCCAATTGCCATAATGGCTATTATTATCACATCTGAATCGACATAGTCTGAAAACAAACCGAGATAACCGCACAAGGCAAAAAGCGGCAGCACATTGGGAAACATGGACCATAACCCCGCACCTATAGATCGAAGCCCTATCATCATCATGAAAGCAATACTCATAAAAGCTAAAAAAAGAGCCGTTTGCTGACCTTTAAGGATCACTTCAAAAAAATCTCCGAGAAGATAGACAAGGCCTGAAGCCTTCACTTCAACAGAATCACCGAGTTTTTCCTGTATAAGGTCGCTTGACCTGTTGCCCATGGCGGCTGTATGTCTGTATTCTTCTTTTGGAAGATAAATAATCATTCGCATGACCCTGCGGTCAAAATCCACCAGCCTTTCAAGATCTCTGCCGCCGGACATTTCAAACAGTAACAGATATTGCGCGAGAGCCTCCCTGCTGTCCGGTATACTGTTATTTTCTGCATCCTCAGGGTCAAACTCTTTGTGCAGCGTCTCAAACAGGTCTACAAGGGAGTGAGTTTTTGAAATTTCCGGCTGATCTTCAAGTATTTGTTGGCATTGTGCTATCTTCCGGAGCATTTCCGGTTGGAGCAGGTCATTTGATTCAGATGCGCGGATATAGACATCAACTGTATTGGACCCCACAAAATTTTTATTAAAATAGCGCCCAGCTGCCCGGAGAGGGTGGTCAGAGGACATTCTTTTCGCAAAATCAGTTTCGATCGTAAATTTTGTAAGACCTGTAATAATTACGGCAAAAAAAACAGCGAAAATAATTATTATCACCCATGGTATTTTAAATGAAATCTTTGCAGAAAAAGACAGGAACCTGTCCAGAAGACCCTGTACCCTTCCGGCAGTACCTTTTCTCCATGTTTTTGGTGCAGGCATGAATGAAAAGAGTATAGGAGCAAGTGTAACCGCAAGAATAAGAGCTGTTGCTGTTCCAAAGCCAAGAGATATACCCAGCAGTCTTGAGGCTGGCGTGGGAATAAGTGAAAGTGAAACAAAAAAGAAAAAGGTAGTTACGGATGTAAATATACACGCTTTCCCTACGTCAACACCGCTTGCAAGTATTGATTCTTTTTTTGATTTTCCATGATTCAATTCCAGAAGGTAAGCGCTGCACAGATGAATAACGTCTGAAAAACTGATGATGAGAATGATAGCCGGAAGAATTCCTGTAAAAATACTCACATGCCGGTCAAGCATAATTGAAAAACCGACGGTCCAGGAAACAGCAATCAGTGCGACAATACCTGTAATTGCCACCGGCCATATTCTTCGGAACATGATCCACACCGCAGCAAGAAGAACCACAAGAACAATAGGAAACAGGGTCTTGATACTGAAATACGTTTCATGCATTACAGCGGCAATGTTTGCGGACAGTCCAACCACATGAAGTTGGTCGCGGTCGTATCCTGATGTTTCAAAAGCGTTTATAATGTTATCAATCAAACCAGGAATCATTTCTGAAGGACGGTTTGGATCCGTATCAAGTTCCACAATCACCGTGGTGTGTTGACAGTCCCGGGATACAAATATCCCTTCTGCAAAATGATCTTTACATAGGTTGTCAAGAATGCTTTCGAGATTTTCGGGTTTCTGCCGCGTTTTTTCAGCATATGTATCCACATAAAGGGCATCATCAGTACCAACGATTTCCTGCACATCAAGCACGGACCTTACATCCTTCACATAGGGCATAACCGATATCTCATCTACTGCCCGCTCAATGCGGTCCTGGCTGGAAGGAGATAAAAATTTCGAATCATCAATGGCAATAATAATGACATCATCACTGCCAAAATCATCCGCGCGGTTCAGATATTTAGGATACTCCGGGTTCTCTCCTAAAAAAAGCCCGCCTATGGATGATGAGATGACTCCATGAGAGGCCATCATTAATGAAGCCGCTGTTATGATGATAAGTACCAGAAGAATCGGCCACCTGCGGCGCAGAATAAAACGCAGATAGAAATTCATAAATCCTTTTTTATCATTGACCATTTTATTTCACCCGTTATTACAGTAAGCGAAGCATATTCTATATCAGTTTCAGCGAGTCAAAAGCTGTCTCTCATTCGTTGCTCGATCTTAG
>JAFDFT010000060.1 GCA_019309685.1 Deltaproteobacteria bacterium | reverse complement strand
CCTTTATCTGGCGACTCAAATTCGAGAACTTGACTGTAAGGTGGTATTCGCCCTTAATATGGCTGATCTGGCTCAATCCAGAGGAATAAAAATTAATGCGGATAAACTTTCCGAGCTCCTTGATGTGCCCGTCGTATTTACTGTTGGGAATAAAAATGAGGGTATGGACGCGCTCCTTCAAAAAATTATAGCGCTTGCCGAGTCAGACGTTAAGATCTCCAAAGAAAGGCGGGTGAAGTACAGCAAGGACATTGAAAAATCAGTCGCCGATCTTCAATCTTTTATTGAACAGAAGATTGAAAAGGATCTACCCTATAACGGCCGGTGGTTGGCAATAAAACTTATTGAAAATGATAAAATCGTTAAAGAGCGAATGTTGAAATACAATGGTCAGGCCGGAAAGGAAATTCTTGATGAAACCGAGATGCTTCGAGAGCATTTAATGGATGTCTATGATGAGGATCCCGAAATTATCATGACCGATGAACGTTACGGTTTTATTTCAGGGATCATCAAAGAAGTGGTTACCACATCTACCCGGCAGCGCGTTGATATATCTCGAAATATAGATCTTGTACTTACGAACCGGTTTATTGGTTTTCCGATTTTCATTTTTTTTATCTGGGCAATGTTTCAGCTCACTTTTTCTTTGGGGAATTATCCAATGGAGTTGATTGATAAAGGGGTTTCCCTGTTTTCTATATTTTTCGGGACTGTTTTGCCGGATAGTTTGATAAAAGATTTTATAATTGACGGCATTATAGCAGGTGTAGGAAGTGTGATCATCTTTTTGCCAAATATCTTGATTCTATTTTTCTGCATAGCAATCTTTGAAGATACAGGTTATATGTCCAGAGCGGCGTTTCTTATGGACAGGATCATGCACTTTATCGGTCTTCACGGAAAATCATTCATCCCTATGCTGATGGGGTTTGGCTGCAATGTCCCGGCGATTATGGCCACGCGGACATTGGAAAGCAAAAAAGACCGAATACTGACTATCCTTATCACCCCCTTTATGTCCTGCTCAGCGAGATTGCCGATATATATTATTCTTGCAGGAACGTTTTTCCCAAATAAGGCCGGAACTGTTATTTTTTCTCTTTACCTTTTTGGTATCGCTCTGGCGGTTTTTTCAGGGAAGCTTTTTCGCTCAACCATACTCAAAGGAACGGATGCTCCATTTGTCATGGAGCTTCCGCCATACAGGGTTCCCATGCTAAAAAGCCTTTTGATCCATATGTGGGAACGAAGCAAAATGTTTCTTAAAAAAATGGGCGGTGTTATTCTAATAGGATCTATTATTATATGGGTGCTTTCAAGCTTTCCGAGAAATATTCAATATTCACGCGACTATACCGGAGAAATAAAAAATATAACATCATCCTATGAACGGGTGAGTGAGGTCAAAAAAGGCGAAGCATTAACTCTTTCGGAAAAGAAAAGAGATAATGAGATCGCGGAAATTTTAAAGGCCAAAGAGGTCGAAGAAACAGAAAAATCATTCTTAGGACATATCGGTAAACTTATCGCGCCCGTTTTTGCGCCTATCGGAATAGACTGGAAGGGCAGTGTCGCCCTTCTAACCGGGTTTGTGGCCAAAGAGATCGTTGTCAGCACAATGGGAATACTTTATGCTGTCGATGACACGGTCCCGGAGGCGCTGAATAAGGCACTAGCCGCTTCCGGAATGACGCCTCTGTCCGCTTTATCGTTAATGGCTTTTGTTTTATTGTATATTCCCTGTTTTGCGACGGTGGCGGTTATAGGACGTGAGACTGATTCAGTGAAGTGGGCGATTTTTAGTGTTGTGTATACGACACTTGTGGCGTGGATTGTCGCCTTTTTTGTTTACCAGGGAGGTCGTTTAATAGGTGTAGGCTGAAACTGTCTTTGAAGAAAGGGCGCAGATATATCTAAAGATTGCATATAAAAAGTATGCGCAATGGCTTTAAATGAACCGGTTTACATAGAAAGTTTTAAAAAGGGCTTGCTGAAAAAAAAAGCGGAAGCTGCTTGGGATATTTTAAAATCATGTGTTCTTTGTCCTCGAAAATGCGGGGTTGACAGGCAATCCGGTGAGACAGGTGTGTGTAAAACCGGCATGAATGCACTTGTTTCCAGCTATAATCCTCATTTTGGTGAAGAAGCTCCGTTGGTGGGTTCTCATGGATCCGGGACAATATTTTTTACACACTGCAACCTATTGTGTATATTTTGCCAAAATTTCGATATCAGTCATCAAGGGTATGGTGAAGAAATATCGAATGAGCAATTAGCGGACTTGATGCTTCAGCTGCAGAATCTGGGTTGCCATAATATAAACTTTGTAACACCAACCCATATCGTTCCGCACATTCTCAAAGCTCTGGAGGTTGCTGTTAAAGAAGGACTTTCTGTTCCTCTAGTATACAACTCAAGCGCTTATGATAGTGTTGAAACGTTAAGAATACTTGAAGGTGTATTTGATATTTATATGCCCGATTTTAAATTTTGGAGCTCTGATAACGCGAAGCTCTCATGTGATGCCGAAGATTATCCGGAAGTGGCCCGAAACGCTCTCATTGAGATGCATCGTCAGGTAGGCGATTTTGAAATTGATGAATCCGGTATTGCCAGGAGAGGGCTTTTGATCAGGCATCTGGTACTGCCTGCTAATTTTTCGGGAACCCAAGACGTTTTGCGATTTATTGCTCAAAAAGTTTCATCGAATAGCTATGTGAATATTATGCCTCAATACAGGCCTTGCGGCAGGGCTTCAGAAATAGAGGCACTTTGTGAAAATCTTTCTTCTGACGATTATGAGAAGGCATTACAGATGGCAAAATCGGAAGGAATTACGCGTTTAGATATGCCAAGACGTGTTTTTATGGTACGGTGATACCTGCTGCGCTTGTTGATCTATTTTATATTTGTTTTAGCATTTAATAAACGGTTAAATTGATAATGAACAAAATTTTTGCCATAGGTGACATCCACGGCTGCTTTGATAAGCTTCAAGCGCTTATGGATAAAATAGATGTCGATCTTGACAATGACACCCTTGTATTTATTGGAGACTATATTGACAGGGGGAAACATTCTTTTGAAGTTGTCCAATATTTGGTTGACTTAAAAAACCGTTTTCAAAATGTCGTTTTTTTGAAAGGTAATCATGAAGAAATGCTGGAAAAATATTTGTCAGGATTTGACAAACTCACGTATCTTGTAAATGGTGGGCAGCAGGCGCTGGATAGCTATATGAAAAATTGCCAACAGTCCGATGGCCCGCAAATCCCTAGAGAGCATATTGAATTTTTTAATTCCCTGCAGCTTTTTTACCAAACTGACGATTATATATTTGTTCACGCAGGTCTTAAAAACAAGATCCCGCTTGAGATGCAAAAACCTGACGACTTGCTGTGGATTCGGAGTAAATTTATAAAGTCTGATTACAATTTCGGCAAACAGGTTGTATTCGGACATACTCCGATTCCGGAACCAATGGTGCAGCCCAATAAGATAGGTATTGATACAGGGGCTGTTTATGGAGGAAAGCTTACGTGTGTGAGACTGCCTGAGCTGGTTTTCTACTCAGTTTAATCGAAAGGGTTGTTTTATTAAAAAAATTGGAAAGAATTGAATGGGAATAAACTGGAAAAACAATCGCAGTAAAATGGTTGTCGGTATTGGCTCGGCGCTTGTCGATATTCTTACGCACCAGGATGATGCTTTTTTGCAAGAGACCGGCGCTGTAAAAGGCGCAATGAAACTCGTTGAGAAGCAATTTATCGATCAGACTATTTCAAAGACAACCAAAGTGCCTTCGATTGTTTCAGGCGGTTCAGCATGTAATACCATTGTAGGCATTGGCAGACTTGGCGGGGAATCACGATTTATCGGTAAGCGAGGCGATGACGATATGGGAGCGCTATTTGAAGAGGAACTCATCAAAAGCAATGTCGAACCAAGGCTTTTTACTTCATCATCTCCTACAGGAAGGGTGCTTTCAATTATCACCCCTGACGCGCAGCGTTCAATGTTTACCTATCTTGGTGCTTCTTCAGAGATTCTTCCAGAAGAATTGGAAGCCGAATGTTTTGTGGATGCGGCTGTTGTACATGTAGAGGGTTACCTGCTTTTTAATCCGGACTTAATAACACGATCCCTAGAGGCCGCTAAAAATGCCGGTGCAGTTATATCACTGGATCTTGCCAGTTTTACAATTGTTGAGGAATCAAAGGAGCTGCTTGAAAAATTAACCTATGATTTTGTTGATATTTTGATTGCAAATGAAGATGAAGCAAGAGTTTTTACAGGGTATGCAGATGAAATGGACGCAATAAAAGCCCTTTCTGAAAAAGCCGAAATCTCGGTGCTTAAAGTTGGGAAGCGGGGCAGCTTTATATCGATGAAAGGTGAGATCATTGACGTGGATCCTAAAGGAACAGGAGAGGCCGTCGATACAACCGGGGCAGGCGATCTTTGGGCATCCGGGTTTTTATTTGGGCTCGTCAATGGCTATCCGATCGAAAAATGCGGTGAGCTTGGTTCTTCCTGCGGTCATGAGGTTTGTCAAGTTATTGGTGCGAATATTCCAGAGCATGTATGGGCGGGGATTAGAAAAAAAATAGATATGTTCTGAAGGAAAATTCTATTTGCCCTGCGAATTGGATAAAAAAATTTAAGCGAAGAGAACTTTGGAGGAAATATGGCAAAAAAGAAAAAAGTAACACGCAAAGAACTACTGAATAAGCCAGATGAATTTATAACGTTTTCATCAAAAATGTTTGAGTTTGCCTCAGTTTATCAAACACAAATATTTATTGGTCTCATTATATTTGTTGTCCTCATTGTTAGCATTGTTGGAATAGGGTACTATTCGAATAAAGCTGAAAAACAAGCCTCAGATTTGCTGGCGGTAATGATGACAAAGTATGAATTTTTTAAAAATAAAAGTGGACCTGAAGTGGCGTATCGCGCGGTGGAAAATGAGGCGCAGTTTCTGCTTGATGAGTTATCAGGCAGAAAAGGGGGTAAGCTCGCAAGGGTTTTATACGCGGATATTTGCTATAATGCGGGTGAAATTGATAAAGCGATAGAGCTTTATACAAAATCGCTTCATCATTTTAATGATACTTCAGCTGTTAAATATTTTGCGCTTAACGGGCTTGGCTATTGTTACGAAGAAAAGAATGACTTCAAGACAGCGGTAAAGTATTTTCAAATGATTGTCGAAGGAAACGATAATGCCATGAAGGGTGAAGCGCTATATCACTTGGGAAGAATTTATGCTGAAATGGGTGATAATGAAAAAAGTCGGGCAGCTTTTAAAAGAGTTCTGTCAGATTATGGTGATTCAATATATATAGAACTTATAAGGGAAAAGCTTGCTGGTTAGTCAGTGCCCATCCACAAATTGCTATTTTGCCCGATTTTCCGCCTTCGCAATGAGCTACGGCGAGACAAGCTTCGTCCCCGGTGAGCGGGATCTTCGACAGGTTTAAACTTTAATCCGCCACCGAACTTTGGCGGATTAATCCTCGAAATACTCAGTGTATGGATGCCTGCCCCGTAGGTCTGGAAGATCGTACGGGGCGGTTGAAATTATCACCTTCCTTGAACTTCGAACAAAATATCTAATTTCTGGAAGGACACAAGGTAGTTCCTGCCTATAATATAAATAACCTTTTTTAATTTAATTTCCCGCTTATTCCAAAGATATTGACATAACAAGCCATGTTATTAATAAATTAGGTTTTCACTTTTTGGGTGGTTGAAGCTGTGGCCTCTTAAGATGGAATAGATGGAATAAATATTGGTTTTTATTTTTACCAAGCAATGAAAATAAAAACGGCCAATTTAATACTTCAATTAGCCGTTAAGGAGGAAAGCAGATGATTTATCAGATGTGAATATATTTACTGCAAACCATATGCCAAATATTTGCAAAATAGCAAAAAAATATCTTTTCGATACATTTAGCAAGTATTATCAAGCTGTTATATGAATACAAAGATGTATCGATTAAGTCACGTACCATTTAAAAAATTCTTGAAAATAGGGCGTTTGTTTCCATTTGGAAACAAGGCAGTTTCCAGGCGGAAACAATAATCCGCTATCTCTGATCTAATTCATCCCGTATTTTTTTAATTTTTTACTAAAACCGCTTTTCCCAATGCCGAGTAATTCAGCGGCATCTGAATGAACGTTGTTCTTAAGTCTCAACGCTCTTTCAATCATCTGTTTTTCAATTTCGGATAGTGTATCATTTAGTTTTGCATCTTCAGGGATTCTATGAAAAAAATGATTATCATACATATTATTTTTAAAATATTTGGGTAGATCAGAGACTGTGATTGTTTCGCCGGGGCACAATATCATCGACTGTTCGATAACATTTTCAAGTTCTCTTATATTTCCAGGCCAATCATAATCATACAGAAGGCGTTCAACTTCCTGATCAACGCCGATGACAGGTGTATCTGATTTGCGTTCATCGGCGTATTTTTTTATGATGTGATCAACGAGAAGGCGGATATCCTCACTGCGTTCTCGTAAAGGGGGTAAGGTAATATGTAGGACATTAAGCCTGTAAAAAAGGTCTTCCCTAAAACGACCGAAAACCACCTCATCTTTCAGTTTTTTATTAGTGGCAGCAACAATACGGGTATCCACAGTAATCTGTTTGACACCACCGACCCGCTCAAAAACTTTTTCTTGAAGAACGCGAAGAAGATTGACTTGAAGATTTTGTGAAAGTTCACCAATTTCATCAAGAAAAAGTGTTCCGCCATCGGCCAATTCAAACCTTCCTTTTTTCATGGCAATTGCGCCTGTAAATGAGCCTTTTTCATGGCCGAACAGTTCGCTTTCAAGGAGATTTTCCGCAAGCGCGGAACAGTTTACGGCAATAAAAGGTTTGTCATTTCTTGAGCTATTATAATGTATGGCTTTTGCGACCAGTTCCTTGCCGGTTCCGCTCTCCCCTTCAATAAGGACAGTTGCGCTTGCCGGCCCTATTTTTCGAATGATTTCGAAAATATCCTGCATGGCCTTACTTTTACCAATGATATTTTCAAAGCTAAACCGGGATTTAACTGTGTCACGCAGTCGGCGGTTTTCTTTAATTACCTGATACATCGCGTTTGCCTTTTTTACGTAAAGGATTAACCTTTCGTTATCAAAGGGCTTCAATATATAGTTGTATGCGCCTTTTTTCATGGCTTCGACTGCTTTTTCGACTGTGCCATGTGCTGTCATGAGGATAACCGGCAATTCCGAATTTTTTTGCTTGATTTTTTCAAGGAGCGTAATACCGTCCATTTTAGGCATTTTCATATCTGTGATGACCAAGTCAACATCCGAGTCATTTAGTCTTTCAAGTGCCTCATATCCGCTGTAGGCTGCTAAAGTTTCATATCCTTCATTTTCAAGAACAGCGCTGATGATTGGCGGATAATTTTTTTCATCATCCACAATCAGGATGGTTTCCATGTTTATGCTCCTTGACGTATCGGTAATTCAACGGTCGCTTTTGCGCCGCCAACGGATCTGTTATTCAACTTAATGGTTCCTCCATGGGATTCAATAATATTTTTTACGATTCCAAGACCAAGCCCTGTGCCCTCTTCCTTGGTAGTAAAAAACGGGTCCCAAATCTTTTTTTTCATTTTATCAGATATGCCTTTACCTTCATCTTCGACGATAACCTTTACACGGTTATTTTTATGCCTGATCTTTACAAAGATACTGCCCCCCTTCGGCATCGCCTGCATGGCATTTATGAAAACATTTAAAAATGCTTGATATAGCATATCAGAGTCGGCAATCATTTCCGGTATACCCTCTTCACATATTTTTTCAACAACCAGTCCATTTTCTTTTGTTTGTACGGAAAGGAAAGAGAGATTCTTATCAATAATGTCGTTTATATGGCAGGTTGTTAAATTAAGCTCTTTTGGCCGCGCAAAATTTAAAAAATCAGTTATGATATTATTGAGGCGATTTGCCTCCTCGATAATTATATCAGGAATATTATTGGAAGGATCAACCTTTGCCATCTTTTTCTTTAAAAGATCGGCGGAACTTTTAATAATGCCTAAAGGGTTTCGGATTTCATGAGAAATTCCTGCTGTCATTTCTCCGATAGAAGATAATTTTTCAGCACGGCTTAGCTTTTCTTCCAGCCTAAGCCTTTCCCTTGTTCTTTTCTGAATAATACTTTCTCCTCTTTTCACTACGAAAATAAGTATTAATAGAAGAATTATCATGACAATGCTGGAAGTTGAGAGAACAAGTATTTGGAATCTAATGATCGAAGCGTAATCTTCAGAAAGATCCTGTATAATTTCAATGACACCTATGGTTGGTACATTTTGATCAGGGTGGGCTTTTACTATTTTTAAGGGAGCAAACGTAACAAGTTTTATCCTTTTTTCAATGCCAAGTAAAATTTTGAAAAAATTACCGTTTTGAATAAGCTTGGATGTTGGCTCGCCTGAGATTGCTGACTGAAAATTTAAATTTGGAGAAAACTTTTTGCCGATAAGTGCTTGGTCATAACTGTAAGAAGCTATACCGGTTTTACTGTCATAGATGGTAACAGTTTCTATATTAAAACTATGTAAAGCGCTCCGAACAACCGTGTCCAAAAGTTCATATTGTTCTTTGTCCCTTAATTGAATCTTCCCGTATTTAAGCGCCACGGGTAGGAAAAATTGAATAAAAATCTGATGGTTTAGGTTTTTTACAAGAAGCAGTGCACTGTCTTGGTTTTTTTTCAGCTGCATGCTGCGGACCCAGTGAGCGTTCAATATGGACAATAGAAGTGTACCGATAAAAATGACAATGATACTGGTAATACTGAAATATTTAACAAGCTGAAAAGACTTGGCCTTTTCTTCGGTATTTTTGGATTTCACAGCACTCATTTCCGTGGTTCTTATAATTATACGAAATGGTCGATTACAATTTTAAGATTTCATATTATATATAAAAAATTTAAAATTACAATTGCTTAAAATTTTGTGGTTTTAGATATTTCCAACTGTAAAGTTTAACACCTCAATTGAGCGAAAGTTGAGGATGCTCCAGCTTCCCCGGCGACGGGATCTACGCTTCGCT
>JAFDFT010000424.1 GCA_019309685.1 Deltaproteobacteria bacterium | reverse complement strand
CTGCTGAGCCGCCTGATGTCAATGTCGGCTGAAATCCGCCAGATCCTGCCCAGGCTCCGGCAAAATAAAGACCATCAATTGAGGATCTGGGCGAGCTGAATCCGGGATAGACCTGCTCAGCGATAGCAAGCATGTGTTCCGCATACTTGTATTTGGTATCAGTATATTGTGTTGGCGGGACAGAAAGCCAGGGAAACGCGTATTGAAGCGTAACAAGTACGACCTGTGAGGCACCGGGCGGCGAAAAATCAGGATCGGCCAGATCATAGCAGGTAAATCCAACGGTTTCGGGTTTTTCCATGGTGCGCCAGAGTGCGTGATGACGGTCCATATCACTGGTAGTGCCTATGAAGCTCGTGCTGGCCTTAATCCCGAGATCTTCCGGTTCGCAGTCAAGGCCTGTGTATATACTAAACGCTGAAGGTCCGATGGTGCTAGCGCCGAGTATCTTGAGCTGTTTTTCAGGAACATGTTCCCTGTCGATAAGCCCCAGGTAAGTGGTCAGGGAGCTGGCGTTGGAGATCACATAGTTGGTGGAAAACCGTTCGCCATTTTCTGTTATCACTCCAGTAATCTTATTATTTTTAACCTCGATTTTTTTTGCACCGCAGTTAAATCTTACCATCCCGCCGGATTCTATGAAGCCATCAAGAAGGGCGTTTGAAAGCGCTTGAGATCCCCCCCTTATGTGGACCGGTTTGAGTTCTATGTATGCCCAAAGTATAATAGCCAGATCAATAAAGGCGGTGCTGCGGGGCGGCAGACCGATATATCCCCAATATGTGGAAAGAACGTATTTTAACAGGTGATCTTCGAAGAATTCATCTAAAACTTCCTGGTAGTTTTTCAGAGCGTACTTAAAGTAAAGAGGATATTTTTCCTTTGAAATTTCTGGGTCTTTTAGCCAGACGCCGCTTAAAAGCTGTGAGCAGAATTCATACAAGTGGTCAAAGAACCTTTCTATTGCCTCGTTTTCCTGCGGGAATTTTTCCTTGAGCAGTTCGATTATGGCCGCGCGGTCAGCTTTGAGGGTTACATCCACCTGGCCGGGGATAACGGTTCGATAAATCGTATCCTCCTCAACAAATTCAACTTTATCGAGCACACCCAGTTCTTCGAGCTGACCTCTGAGAGGGCCGGGGCTTTCTTCGCTGCCCATACCGCTTAACTGGTGCAGGGCGACTTCGAATTCAAACCTTCCTCTGATAAAACTGGTGGCACAACCGCCAGGCACATTATGACGTTCTAACAACAAGACCTTCACGCCTCTTTGCGATAGCGTAAGCGCTGATGTAAGTCCGCCGTTACCGGCACCAATGACAACAGCATCATAGTCATTCATTTTCGACCTCCAATAGAACCAAAGCCAGGATAATATAAGTTCATTATCCCTTCTTTTCTTCTAATTCCCTGAGTTCTTTTCTTGATACCTTGCCGATGGCTGTTCTTGGTATCTGATCGATAAATTCAATTATCCTGGGCCACTTGTAACCGGCCATTTCATTTTTAGCCCAGTCTTTAAGTTCCGTTTCCGATATTTTTTCTTTATATTCTTCCTTTATTACAACGAATGCCTTTATGGTTTCTCCAATTTCAGGATCAGGCACACCAATGACCGCACATTCCAGGACAGCGGGGTGTTCATACATATGATCTTCAACTTCATCGGGGAGAACCTTGTAGCCCTTATACTTTATCATATCATTCCGGCGCCCGGAGATATAAAAATATCCCTTCTCATCCATATACGCAAGGTCGCCGGTGTGCAGCCATCCGTCTTTTATTGTTTGCCCTGTTTTTTCAGGATTTTTCCAGTACCCCTTCATAATTTGGGGGCCTTTAGCGATGAGTTCACCTATTTCTCCGGGCGGCAGCTCCTCTGACGGGTTGGCGGGATCAATAATCTTAACATCTGTATCAACAACTGGTATGCCGATACTTTCCCCCACCTGAGGCAGCCAGGATGGTTTCATATGAATGGTAGGGCTTGCCTCACTGAGTCCATACCCCTGGCCGACATCTGAACCCACAGTATCTTTCCACTTTCTCAGCAGTTCCTGAGGCAGCGGGGCCGCCCCGGAAATAACCCTGGAAAGAGATGACAAGTCGTATTTTTCAAAAGACGGGTCATTTATCAAAACCTGAAACATAAGCGGAATGCCGATGAAGTTTTCGGTCTTATACATTTCGATGGCTTTCATTATCTGTTCAGGATTAAATCCGCTGAAAAGAATCATCATTATTTTTTGAGCGACGTAAAGCTGAACCTGCGAGAAGCCAAACGCGTGACACATGGGCAGAACGGTAATACAGGAGACCTTTCCTTCTTCATCAGGAGCGTCAGGTTCCATCCCCAGCATTTGAAATACGTTGGTGGCGATGTTGGAATGCGTCTGCATGACACCTTTTGGCGCGCCTGTGGTGCCGCCTGTATAGAGGAGTACAAAAAGATCCTCTTTTGGGTTGATAGAGACTTCGGGTGGGGCGGGTGGGGATTGTGCTATAATTTCATCAAGGCTTTCAGTATTTGGGATGCTGTCTCCATGTATGACGATTTTTTCGATACGGGTTTCCTTTAGTACTTCTTCAATAATCGGGTATAGATTAGAGCTGCAAACCAATAGTTTGATAATTCCGCTGTCGTTTATAATATGTTTTATATCTGAAGCTTTTAAAAGCGGGTTGATTGGGACGGCAATCGCGCCGTTTAGACTGATCGCGTAGACGGTAAAAATAAACTCAGGCGAGTTTGTCATATAGATGCCTACGCCGTCTCCCTTTCCCACACCCATGTCATTCAATCCTGCCGATATCTTGTCTGCAAAGTACATGAGTTCCAGGTATGTATATTTTCTGTCTTCTTCCACGTGATATATGGCAAGATTATGAGGGTATTTTCGGGCCGCTTCACGCCCAATACTGTGTACGGGGATTTCAGGATATTTTATGGTGCGCGGGACATTATCGGGAAGGAGTTTTTCCCAGGTACGACCAGGTCTTACAAGGGGGCTTGATTTTTTATAGTCTTTGTCCATTTGATATAGAGGCGTGTTATCCGGCATGTCTTTAATTGCTCCTTATTTTAGGGTTTTATGGAGGGACATGTTTGTTGACTGCAATTAAAACAGTCTATAGCATCGAATATTTCGTTTTAATATCGGTTTATTGTTTGCCTAAGAAAAGGATATATCTACTTCGTTTAATAGCAAATGGTCAGCGTGTTGTGAATTAAGAATATGGAAAAAGACTTATAGTGTCAAGTAGAAACAGGTAGGGCCCTGTATTCA
>JAFDFT010000423.1 GCA_019309685.1 Deltaproteobacteria bacterium | reverse complement strand
CCTCTCACAAATGCATATGCATCCTTTGTTATTTCCCAAACCATAGATAATAATTCTGCGGCTTCAGCGTGAACATAACCATCATCATTATCATCTTTAAGATGAACACGATTTATTCTTGATCTGTCAAGCTGCATTTTATAGTGCTTTCCTAACGGGTTGTGTTTACTCTGTTAAGTAGTTAAAAATCTAAATTCGTTAATTAAGAAATGCTGATTTCTGTACTTAATCTCGTGACTTATCCTTTACCTTTTGCCAAAACATCCTGGGTGATACGATTTCCATCCCATTCATCTTTTTCAGATCAAGGAGTTCATCGTCGCCTGTGACAAAAAGCTCAGCATCCCCATTTATCGCTGATGAAAGAATAAGGATATCTTCTTTGTCATTAATATTTATATCCATCTGGCCAAACCGTTCTGAAACATGGGCGTCATGATAAAGAAATCCAATAGATTCAGTGATAATATCATCCGGCAGATTTAATTGGGTGAAGAGAATGGTGTTGAGTTCCGCGATTACGGGTATCGACAGGATAAGCTCATGGTAAGCCAGCACCTCACGCAATACATCAGCACATAAACCTCTGACGGCTGTGGCACTTACAATAACAGGCGTGTCGAGAAAAACTTTCATTTCATGAAATCTTGGAAAAAACATCTTCATCCGTAAGCAGGCCTCTGGCCTCAGCAAACGGCATGATTCGTTTTCTCAGTTCCTCAAATCGGGTCATCCGTAGCTGGCGGCGAAGGGCTTCCCGCGCGATTTCACTTCGGTTTTTTCCGGTTTGATCGCTGGCTTTTGCCAGCAGGTCGCTAAGTTCCTTGTCCAATCGAATGGTTAATGATGCAGTTTTCATGTATGACAATGTTGCACAAATGATAAAAAATGTCAATCAATTTTTTGAATACTTTTTACAGTAGAAATGGTTTTAAAATTTTACATCTCATTCAGTTCTAAGTCTTCTCCGTCTTGTGCATTGCTGGAATCAAACTCATGGCTCTTTCTGCCAAAGCAATGATAGTCAGACTGGGATTGGCTCCGATGTTTGCTGACACTGACGCCCCATCAGTTACATAAAGCCCCGGATATCCAAAAACCTGATGATTTGTACCGATAACACCGTCTTCAGAAGAGTTGCCCATATGACATCCGCCAAGAATGTGCGCTGTGGTAGCGGTATTGCCGATGCTCTCAGTCAATATGTTTAAGGGCTGACCTCCTGAAACTTCACCAAGAACTTTGGCAGCCTTGTTTGCAACCGGCAGAAATGTGGGTGCGGATTTTTCTTTAACCGCAGCAGATTTTAACCCCCGACGTAATAAAAATGATACCTTTCTTCCATACGTGAATGAAATCTGGTTATCAAGATGCTGCATAACAGTTAGGATGGTCACTCGCTTGTTCCAATTTTTGGACGCCCAGCTTCCAAATAGTTTCAACGGATGGATGATTATCTTCCCCAAGGTTTTTAACGATCGGACAACAGGATTTTTATGATCCACGAGCGGCCCTGTAAAAAACTTCATGAAATTATAGCCATTCGGAAATCGGTTCTGGGTTATATGTGTATGGGCATCCGGGTAGAAATGAGAGGATATGGCAGTACCATAGCTCAGATCCAGTTCCGGATCATCGGACAACACACCGACAACGGCTTCACTGTTTGTGCGGACCACTTTTCCGAGCTGTGGAGAAATTAGAGGAAGTGTTTTTGTTATATCTCTACAGTGAAAAAGAAGCTCAAGGGTCCCCACAACACCGGCTGCAACAACAACATTTTTTGCTTTGATTGGCGGATATTTCCGGAATTTTTTAACTGGATGTTTCATCTGAAGCACATATCCACCGGTTTTCTGAGGAAGAATGTTGGTAACTTTTCTAAATGGAAGGATAGAGGTCCCCATACGCTGAGCAAGATAGAGGTAGTTCTTGTCCAAAGTGTTTTTAGAACCATGCGGGCACCCGGTAAGGCATCTGCCGCACAAATGACATCCAGTCCTGTGAGGGCCTTCACCATTAAAAAAAGGATCCGGTTTTAAGACTTCGGGCTCCCCGAAGTAGATACCATTAGGGGTCGGGCCGAATGTTTCACCAGCACCCATTTTTTCAGCAGTTTTCTTAAGATAATCATCCTGAATATCAAGTACAGGGTTGTCTGTAACACCCATTATTTTAGAAGCAGTATCATAATGGTCAGCCAGTTCTTTTTCCCAGTCGATGCCCAAGTTTGACCATGCCGGGTCATTGTAGAATTCATCTTTCGGTTTTAACAATACAGCAGCATACACATGACTGCCGCCCCCCACACCGATACCTCGAACAAGGGTTACATGGCGGTAAAAATCCTGGGAAAAATAACCGGAAAAACCTAGAGAAGGTATCCAGTTGAGATGATTGATACTGTTATCCCCTTCTTCAATATCTTCAGGCGTTACTTGATTGCCCTGCTCCAGGACAACCACTTTATACCCCTTTTCTGTTAAACGAAGTGCTGTAACACTGCCGCCGAAACCGCTGCCGATGATGGCATAATCATAAGCCATGACATAACCTTTTTATAATTTTTAGAGAGACGGTTTTTGTCTCTTTCTATATTTATTTGGACAGATTCCAGAATTAATTTTGCGTGATAACCGCTGTGGATTAATCTGGTGTCAAACAATTGATCAACAACTGATGAGCCAGTCCCGCATCGCGGTGCACATTGATTTCCTGATATTGGGTACTTGCAGTTATTTTCTGGAAGCTTTTTAAACTGGCATATTCGGCGATACCTACAACATCCCACTCCAAGTCCCCTTCGCCGATTACGAGCACATTCATTAAAGCAGAGAACACCATCCGCCCCCCATCGGCTTCAATAAATTTTCTCATCTCTCCAGCGTATATGCCATATGCCTCAGCACCTGAAATATCTGTCTGCCGTCCGTCTGCGTATTCGGCCTTTTTCTTAAATTTCAGCAGATTCAACATGACTAATGGGCCTGGTGGGGCATTTGTGAATAACGCTTGAATCTGCTCGGGTTTGGGCTGTGTCGGCACGTGTCAGCCTCCTTTCATTTCAGATTTATTTCAAGAGTCTACCGCATATTAATTTTGATTATAATCTTTTTATATTATCCTATTTAGAAAGCAGCCGCAATAAAATCGGTCATTACTCATGTAACTTCAGAAAATTTGACGTGCCGCTGT
>JAFDFT010000422.1 GCA_019309685.1 Deltaproteobacteria bacterium | reverse complement strand
ACCAGTTATCAAATTCTACACCAAACGCATCAAGATCATTTTTAATACCCTCAGATATCTTTTCCGAAGCATGGCGGGCACAAATCGATATTAAAGATTCTTCATCCATACCATCAAGATTCACTTCTTTCTTCTTTTGTATCTCTTCTGCAATATCTTTAATATATCCTCCCTGGTAACATTCCTCCGGAAACTCAACATCCTCTCCGAGAATTTCCTTATAGCGCAGATATACAGAACGGCCCAGTGTATTTATTTGCCTGCCTGAGTCATTTACATAATATTCTTTCTGCACGTCATATCCGCAAAATGAAAGAATATTCGCCAAGCTATCCCCCACAGCTGCCCCTCTTCCATGCCCCACATGAAGCGGCCCGGTGGGATTGGCACTCACAAACTCGACCTGTGTTTTTTTGCCTTGTCCGATGTTTGACGCACCATAGTGTTCATCCTCATCATGAATTTTTCTTAAGGCTGGATGCCACGAAGACGCTTTAATAAAAAAATTAATAAACCCCGGTCCGGCTATCTCTGTTTTCGATAGTATTTTTTCCGTATCCGCAATATTTGCTGTTATAATTTCGGCGATCTTTTGCGGCTTCATTTTTTGCGCAGATGCCATAACCATCGCAATATTGGTAGAAAAATCACCATGAGACTCGGCTTTAGGTGTTTCCATAATCACATCTGGAATGTCTGATGAAGGCAATTCACCGTTATTAAATGCTTTTTTAGCTGCCTCGCAAATTATATTTTCTATTTTATTTTTCATTGATCTTTGGCACTTCTCCCTTGTGACGTGAAATCCAAAATGATTTAAAAAATGATATATCTATTTCATCACAATTTCACTTTTCATGAGATCATTAAAGTTAAATCATAAAAACTGCCGTATCATATAAAAAATACTTAGCCGTATGATGCAGCCACAAGGGTTGGTTTATCATCAACACATGACAAGCATAAATTGAGCAGCGCGCACTTCAATCATGTGTTTAAAGACTTTTGAGCGGCAAGTCAAGCCGATCTTTCACTGAAAAATCAAGCTCAAGATACTGCTAATGATTTGTAAAATAGTAACAACGAAATCATTCATGGTTGTTGACGAGAATAATTGTTGCGAACATCGCCCATAAATTCATCCAGGGATTAAAAACACCTTCAATCCCGCGCCACATCTTATACAAAAACATTGGTGAAAAACTGATAAAGGATACGCCGCCTGAAATAAGGTAGCGAAAAGGGGTATGTGGTCTGATTTTTTGAATATGCCATGTAGAGAATTCCTGCTCAAATTTTTCTTTGTCGCGGCTGAAAACAATCCAAGGCAGCGCTGAGTTTGCCTGGGATAAAGGGCCGCCCTTAGTAAAACTCCATTGGTTGGCTTCATGGTCAAATGACTCGTGATGTAAATATTTATAAATAAATCGAGACCATGCCGTATTCCACGGTTCGACCATGACTAACACTCCGTCTAATTTCAGACAATATGCGGCACTGTCCAGAAATAATTTTACATTTTGCATATGATGAAAAACATCGATCATGACAATGCCCTTTAGTGAATTTTTCTTAAATGGGAGGCAATGGCCATCAAGCAAAATATCTGCACTTGAAATGTTAAGTATTTCTGAAGTGATCAAACCCGGCACAAACTCCTTTAGAAATCCGCCCCCTGATCCGATCTCAAGTACGGGTCCGTCAGGTGTTTTTGGGAGAGAAATCGATATTTCTGTGTACCACTCTTTATAAATTTCCTTTAAAAAAAGTTTTTCCTGGATAATACGCCTGCGCAGTGAGTTCGCCTCAAGTGAGTCAAGATCAAGACCACGTACAAGTGGATGAGATAGAATAGTTTTTAACCGTGAGAGCATAAAGTAGAACATAGCTTCGCAATTGGATTAATGGATAAGATATACAGCTTATAAAATATTTGATGGTTTCACAAAAAAGTCTTAATCTCGCACTAAGCCACAAGGGTCACAAAGTTAATTCATTAATACTATATGATTTTTCTTGGCGTTCTTAGCGGCTTTGTAAGAAAATTTGGTTTTTACGAATTCATCAAATAAACTTTATCCGTTTTGCCGCGAACAAAACCATTCTAAGCAGCAATAAACCATGTCGCCACCGGTCAATGTTGGTTTGCCCATACATTCTGGACCGATAGCGGACCGGAATCTCCGTAATTTTTAAATTAAGCTTTGCAGCGCCAAATAATAAATCAAAATCACCAAAGGGATCAAAATCACCGAAATAAGAACGGTTTGTAGCAACTGCCATATAGTCCTTTTTCCATAGAACTTTTGTTCCGCATAATGTATCTTTTATCGGTTGCCCCAAAATCCAGGAAAATGCCATGCTGAAAAATTTATTGCCCAGAATGTTAAAAAACCGCATGGCTTCATCTTCAAGAGGATAGACCAAGCGGACCCCATTGATAAATTCTCCTTTTCCAGATGTAAGGATTTCAAAAAACCTGTTTAAATCCTCCGGAGGTACTGTAAGATCCGCATCAAGAATCATCAGTATCTCGCCTTGAGCCTTTTCAAAACCCAGTCGAACCGCATCCCCTTTGCCCTTTCCCGGCTGTCTGTACAAAACGCACTTTCTTTCCGGGAAAGCCTTCATCGTCTGCTCAATGGTCTCAGATGTATTGTCTTTTGAGTGCCCTTCGACAAATACCAGCTCCGTAAATCTGCCCAAATCAGGCACTCCCTGAAAAATACTTTTTATATTCCCTGCTTCGTTACGAGCAGGAACAATGACCGAAACCGAAGAAAGTCTTTCCTCTGTATCCTTTACTTCGTACGGGTGCGGCCGGGATATCACAAAATTGACGAGCGCAAACAGATTAAAGGGAGGAAAGTGAACGACAAACCTATTTAATAAACTTGAAAGCAAGGGAATCTGTATTGGAAAAAGAACCGCGATACGGCGATGGATGACCTCATACCCTGAGAGGTTTAGCAAGTTGTATATATCGTGAGGAGAAAACCAGTTCTGATCTAAAACATCCGCCCCAAGCTTCATCCATTTAATAATTGATAATGGAATCCGCCACAGGTTATTAAAAAAGTTAATGACAATACGGGTTTCCGGATGGACCAGATCACGTATTCGGTTGAAAAGATATTGAACATCCCAAGCGTCATTCACTAGATCTGACAAAATAATAACGTCAAATTTTTGTTTG
>JAFDFT010000421.1 GCA_019309685.1 Deltaproteobacteria bacterium | reverse complement strand
GGTGCGATCCTCATGCGCCTTAAGGCGTTTGGTCAGCGAACGGCGCATACTGTCGGAAAGAATTCCTGCATTATCAGTTACACGGCCGGTGAGATATGGAACCGTCAATGCAGTGGCGACAATCGGCATCAAAACTAATATTGCTTTTGGTACCGGTTGTTGCCTCTGCATTGGATGTTCCATACCTCACCGGGCGTATCACAGATAACGCGGGAATACTTTCTGACAGTATGCGTCGTTCGCTTACGAAACGTCTCAAAGCGCATGAGGATCGCACTGGTAATCAAATAGCTGTTTTAACCCTTCCTACACTTAAAGGTGAAAGCATAGAGGAATACGCTGTTGAAGTATTCGAGGAATGGAAGCTTGGCCAGAAAGGAAAGGACAATGGCATTCTGGTTATTGTTGTTCCAAAAGACCGGCGCATGCGTATTGAAGTGGGCTATGGACTTGAAGGAACCCTTACGGACTCTATGGCTGGCAGTATTATCCGAAACGCTATGACACCCCGGTTCAAGAAAGGGGATTTTGATGGCGGGATAAAGGCAGGCATATCAAATATCATCAACATACTGGAAGGAGGCAAGGTTCCCGACGTAGAGGATTCAGGAGGCGGTCAGGCAAAAAAATCAAGCGGCTTTCAAATGGAGGGACCGGATCTTTCCATCATCGAGCGTATTCTCATCGGTACTTTTATTTTCAGCATCATTGGCCTGTTCACTGTTATCGGCGTTATGACACCAGGGGTTGGTTGGTTTCTTTACTTTTTCCTCATCCCCTTTTGGGCTATGTTTCCTATGGTCGTTGTGGGTACTACTGGTGCACTCTGCCTGCTTGCGACTTACCTCGTTGCCTTTCCTATCGCCAAGCTGGTGCTTAAAAATACTAAATGGTATGTAAAAGCAAAGAAAGACCTTAAATCTAAAGGACGTGCTTCCATTGGTGGCTTTACTATCAGATCCGGCGGCTCAGGAAGCTCCTGGAGTTCAGGTGGTTCGAGTTTTTCAGGGGGCGGCGGATCTTCCGGTGGTGGAGGAGCTTCCGGAAGTTGGTAGACGAGGTAGGCTTGAGATCAAGCCTTGATATTTGGAATTAAAAAGAGTGCATCAGGGCATAAGGTTTAACACGCTTATTTTCGTTTGTTGATAAAATTTTAAAAATATGGGATACTAGCGCAAATAATTCATGTTTCTGGGTTAAAAAAGGTACAAACAGTATGAGATATTTCATCCTCGTGTTACTATTCGCTCTGTCTTTCGTTTCCTATTCGTGTTCTTCATTGTGGACATCTACGCATAAGACCGATTCTTCGTCCATTGTCGGCGGCGCCCTAATAGATGAGCCAGGCAACCATACCCGGGAAGTATATTTTCTGGAAGGGGCTGAAGAGTTAAATTTGGAGAACTATTATTTTGATATTCCGGTCGTTTACAATGCTGCCGTCAAAAAATGGATTCATTATTATTTAAACAGAGGCCGGGATTATTTCGAGACGTACAGCGCACGTGGAGGCCGCTACGCGCCTTTGCTGGCCAAAATGCTCGAAGATAACGGATTGCCGCACGACCTTATCTATCTTGCTATGGCCGAATCAGGATTTCATACAAAAGCGAGGTCCTATGCCCGAGCTGTTGGGTTATGGCAGTTTATTCCATCCACTGGCCTCATTTACGGATTGAAGATCGACTGGTATATTGATGAACGCCGCGACCCTGTTAAATCGACGATTGCCGCAAGCAAATACCTAAAGAAACTTTACGAAGACTATGGGGATTGGGAATTGGCCGCGTCCGCATATAATGCGGGTGAAGGTAAGGTGAACCGGGCCATGGCACGCTATAAAACGGACAATTTCTGGGATTTAAGGAAAAGGCGTTATCTTAAGTCAGAAACAAGAAATTACGTTCCAAAAATTATGGCCCTTGCAATATTGGGCAAAAACCTTAAATCCTTTGGTTTTGACAATATTGAGTTTCATGGGCCAATTGATTACGCCGAGTTTGAGGTGCCTGGTAATACCGACCTTGTAGCCTTGGCGCAGGAAATGCAAATAGATGTGGAGGAAATTTACTCGCTCAATCCCGAACTGCGACGCTGGTATACTCCTCCGTATGTTGAAACATACCGTTTAAAAATTCCTATCGAGGCCGAAGACATTTATGAAGAGCGCTGCAAGGACAAAGATTTTACTGCGAGCGCCTTTCAGAAATATAAAACGAGGTCAGCCTGTACCCTTGCCCAGGTAGCAAAAAAGTTCAAAATAAAACCATCATCAGTGCTTGAAGATATTAACTCCATACCGGTAAATACGCGCCTCGCTAAAGGTCAGGTAGTAATGTTGCCTTTTAGAGAAGGCCAAAACATCAGAGATGCGATGTACGCGGATTTATACTGGAGGCCCCGCAAACACGTTCGTATTCGACGAGCCTACAGAAGACAAATCAGACTGGCCAAAGCAAATGGCCAAAAAATTAACAATCCCAAAGAGTACTACACCGTTCAGAAAGGCGATTCGCTCTGGTCTGTATCAAAAAAGACCGGAACACCCATCAATGTTTTAATCAATACAAATATCACAATTGTCGAAAGGCGAATGATTCGTCAGGGTGATAAACTTGCCGTTCGGTAACTGCACTTAAAATTCGCCAGTTGGTATAAAAAAACAAGAAGGGTCTTTAAACAAAGCGGACGTACATCCATCGGCGTTTCTACCATCCGGTCAGGCAGATCAGGAAGTTCCTGGAGCTCGGGAGGTTCAAGCTTTTCCGGAGCTGGAAGTACGTCAGGGAGTTAGTAGAATATTGAAAGTGTTCATTCTTACCAAAAACACTCTCATGACCATTGAATTCTCTCATCCATGGACATTCCTTCCGGTCCAGTGATAAACGATCCAGGGTAAATATACTATTGCTTATTCATTAAGAAATGGTGTGACCCTTTTTATAAAAGCGTCAAAACATTCGTGGTGCGGCCAGTGCCCGGCTTCGGGTATCTGCGCGCTCGTCATAAGGGGAGAATATGAATTTTCTTTTTTATCCAACGGGTCTCCGGACCACCCCTTTGAACCGTAAAGAGATAAAACAGGACAACTGATCCTTTTATAAAGCCCATCAATATCTTCCTCGGTAAAACGTATCGGGGAAAGTATCTTTGACAGCTCATCGTATTTCCAGGAGTATGTTCCATCGTCATTACTGGTCACACCGTGATAGGCAAGATGA
>JAFDFT010000420.1 GCA_019309685.1 Deltaproteobacteria bacterium | reverse complement strand
TCTTCTAATATTTGGCCCCTTATACTGTAAATTAATGCTCCAAATTTGACTTATAGGTATATTTCCTATAAAACACTCGAAATTATTGATATGAGACTGTTTTATTATTCAATCACTTTCTGAATAAAGGAGAAATGGAGAATGAAGAAACTGGCATTTATTTCGGGATTAATAGTGATTCTTCTCACTTGTTTTATTGTGGGTTCATTTGCAGGGGATTTTTATGTCATACCTGTGCAAAAAAAAATTCAAAATGCCACAAGAGTTCCTAAGACAGGTCAAACAAGTTGTTCTGATAGTTCTGGAACCCCAATAGACTGTACAGATACTGGGCAGGACGGAGAATACCAAATGGGGATTTTACCAGCAGTGGCGCCTTCAGATCGATATTATACCGCTTACGGTTGGTCGGGAACCCGTTTTACGGACAACAACGACGGCACGGTCACCGACAATTTGACCGGACTTATCTGGCTGAAAAATGCGGGATGCTTTGGTGGCGGCTATGGCACAAACTGGGCCAATGCTTTGAGCGATAGCAACAATCTTGCGAGCGGCTCATGTGGCTTAACCGACGGTTCCGCAGCCGGAGACTGGCGACTACCCAATTTCAATGAATTGCGCAGCCTGATTGACCCAGGAGAATCCAATCCCGCCTTACCCGATGGGCATCCTTTTGCGGGAGTGAAGAACATTTACTGGTGTAGCACTACTACGGAGAGCTTGAAAAACCTCGCTTGGGAATTGTGCATGAACGATAATACTCAAACCGGTAGCCAAAAGGTCAACCAAGCCTATGTATGGCCGGTTCGTTCAGACAATTGATCCTTGTTAAATAGTCCTCGAATTTAACAGGATAAATGATTTTATTATTTGAGTTGTTTGGCTATTTTTATCAGGGCAGAGAAAGAGGAGAAGAATTATAAAGGAGGTACTTGAGCGTATCCTCTTTCTTTATGAAGAGTACAACATATTGTGTTTTACTTTAGGGTGACAAAAGTTACGATTACTTGCCTTAATACACTCTTGATACTTATCATCATTTATAGCACATTTCTTCAGGTAATCGAAACATTTTCAGACAGGCTTTAATAAAAGATAAATAGACATAATCGAAACTTTTGGTTAGGCAGGTTACAATAAATAGTCGTAATCGAAATCTAAGGTAAGTGGCTTCATCCCATTGAGATTTATATCTCAATGGGATGATTATGGTTGAGCTGGTAGTTACCAATACTGTATACAGATGAACCGCCCTGTATCAATCCTTGTATCCAATAGTTTTTCATATCTTGCTCTAAACCATCTAATGCAAGCAGTAAATCACTATAAAGCTTATGTCACTTAACAATCTTAACCCTGTGTAGATTAAATACTAATCCCTCCATTGGTGTCCAAGTATAATCAATCCTGTTCCTCATGGCATATATCTGGTTCAGACCAAAAAGAACCTGTCCGCCTGGTTCTTTCCTCATGAGAGCATACGCCGCTTTTATAAGGGCTAGCCGTTTTTTTCTGTCCGGTTCTATTCTTTGCGCTAATATCAGTTTGTCCAATTTTTCCTTGTCCGGGCGGTCTGACCATTCTGCGTATTCGCTGTCGCTAAGGACTCCTAACATCAGTCTGAGATTAGGGTCTCTGCCGCCGTCCCATGTATACATTGACATGTGCCCTAATCGTCTATCTTTTGTTCTAGCATATGTGGCGGCAGTTCCTGTCTCAAGCTGCTGGAGCTTAACCGTCAATCCGATGTCTTGCAGATACTTCTGCAGAATTGTGGATACAAGGGGTGCAGTGGGGCTGGCGCTTGTGTATGACAAAACCATTGGTGTTCCCGGCACATAGCTTGACGTTTTGACCAGTTTTCTTGATTTTTCAGGATCGAATTCGAATTTTACATTAGGATCATAGCCGCGCTCCCCTCTGCTGATAAATTCGTACAATGGATAGCCTTCACCCAAAAAGACCCTGTCCACAATCGCCTGTTTGTCGATCGCGTAACGGAGCGCCAGTCTGATATTTCTGTCCTTCCAGATAGGATACGTGTCCGTCTGAAGGGAAAGCCCGGTCAAACTTGGAACCTTGGAAATTCTTTTGACCTTAATTTTTGGATTTCTTTCCAGCCGTTTTACAAAATGAGGCATGACGCCTGTGATGAGATCGAGTTCACCGGTTTCGAGCATGGCAAGCTGGGTGATTTTATCCGTAACAGTTAGAAATTTTAACGTTTTGTAATCCAGCTTTTTCTTTGTCCATTTTATTCTTTTCATTGTTTTCTTGTCATGTACAGGTTCCTTGTAAAGGTAATTATCAACCGCCTCAAGAGTAACATACTCACCCGGTTCTCTATCGACGAATCGAAACGCACCGCTGCCAACAGGCTTCTTGCGGAATTCTTCTCTTCCGACTTTTTCAAAATAGTTTTTCGAACAAATCCCTATCCACATGAGTTCTGTCCAGGGCCCGTAGGGTTCATAAAAACGAAAGATGAGTGTATGATCATCCAGAACATCGATTTCTTCGATTTCCTCTACAGCTCCTGCCATGATACAGGAGTTTTCTGGATTTGAAATCTGTGCATAGGTCCATTTTACATCATGAGCCGTAACTGGATCACCCGTATGAAACGTATGCCCCTTTTCAATCGTCACCTTAATATCTTTTCGATTTTCCAGGATTTTGATTGATGCTGCCAGGCCTTTATCATATTTTCCGGTGACTGGGTCTGAACCCATCAACCCTTCATGCATAGTGGTTATAACAGGCAGCTCGAGCGCTAGTTTAAATTCAAGGATATTTACGGTTGAGATATCGGAATCTATCCCCACTTTAACACTGTCATCTGGACCTGCTGAGACAAGTCCGGGGTGAAGAACAAAACAAAATAATAACAAATACAATAGAATCGAATAAAACATTTTTTTTAACATTATAAAATTCCCTCCTTAAATGACTAATAATCAATAGTTTGAAATCTTATTTAAAAAAATAATATCTGGTTATGAAGCAAGATTTATGCCACACTGTAGTATTTTTGGGGAGTATTAGTTGATTATTGGTACATTTTTTAGAGGAGATGCTACTTATTGAAGGAGTATAATAATAGCAGATTGCTTGCCTTAATGCACTCCTGAAAGGCATCTTGATTTATAGCATATATGTTTAGGTAATGACAACTTTTTGGGGGAAGTAAAATGATTTAGTTGTCGTAATTCGCTTTGAAAAA
>JAFDFT010000419.1 GCA_019309685.1 Deltaproteobacteria bacterium | reverse complement strand
GCCTACATTTTACTTTTTCATTTTTTTTATCAAATTTTTGGATGGTGGACTCTAAGTTTTGCCTGGGTTTATATTGGTCTTTCAGTTTGGTTTTGGGGGCTCAAGGGAGGTTTACTGGCCCATATTTTAACCATTTTCCTGAATTTATTTTTATTAAAAACCATTGGAGAAGGACCATCTAGCAGCCCGATTCCTACTATTGCGTCTTTATTGCTCGTTGTCGCTTTAGGCCGGTTAAGAGATTTAGGATTGAAACTTAGTGAGGAGCTAAATAAACGGGAAAAAGCTGAAGAATTGTTGCATAAAGCTCATGATGGGCTGGAAAGATTGGTGGCAGAACGCACTTCTGATCTAGAGGCTGCAGTTGATAAACTAACAACTGAAGTAACTGATCGCAAATATGCTGAAGAATTGTTAAAAGAAAACGAAGAACGCCTCAAATTGATGTTTGATTATGCGCCTGATGCTTATTATTTGATAGATTTTGAGGGTAGATTTTTGGATGGTAATAAAATGTCCGAAAAAATAACAGGGTATAATAAAGAAGAATTATTAGGCAAGAAATTTCACGAATCAGATCTTTTGGCACCAGATGAGGTTCAAAAAGCAGTCGACATTTTAATAAAATGCACGCAGGGAATAGACAGCGGTCCAGGGGAATTGGTCCTGATAAGAAAAGACGGGGACACTGTAGAAATTGAGATAAGCGTATATCCAATAAAGATTAAAAGTCAAGATGTGATATTGGGTATCGCAAGAGATATTACAGAGAGGAAGCAGGCCGAGGAAAAAAGGAAAAAGCTGGAATTACAGCTTGGTCAAGCCCAAAAGATGGAATCCATAGGTACTCTGGCGGGAGGTGTAGCCCATGATTTTAACAATCTGCTTATGAGCATACAGGGAAAAACCGCGGTCATGCTTCATAATCTCGATAAAGAT
Organism: Deltaproteobacteria bacterium; assembly: GCA_019309685.1. Lineage (GTDB taxonomy): Bacteria > Desulfobacterota > Desulfobacteria > Desulfobacterales > JAABPS01 > JAABPS01. Next base: position 2,305 of record JAFDFT010000419.1, on the reverse strand, counting down.
CATACTCTCTATGATCAATTAAAAAATATCGAGCAGCTCATTCAAAGCGGTTCTGAAGTAACCGGGCAGCTTTTAGGATTTGCAAGGGAAGGAAAACTTAATGTCAAGCCTGAAGATCTAAACAAGCTGGTTAAAAATTCCTCTAAAATGTTTGCCTCCGCGAAAAAGGAAATAAAGGTTCACCGGAAATATCAGAAAAATGTCTGGGCGGTTGAAATAGACAAAAATCAAATAGATCAAGTACTTTTAAATCTGTTTGTCAACGCGTCGCAAGCCATGCCCAAAGGAGGCGATCTTTATATCGAGACAAAGAACGTTATGCTCGATGAAGTTTATGTTAAATCTTATCTTGTGAAGCCGGGCAGATTTGTAAAGATGTCTTTTAAGGACACAGGTATTGGTATGGATGAAGCTACGCTGCAAAAGATATTTGACCCGTTTTTTACAACCAAAGATGTGGACACAGGAACAGGGCTGGGCCTTGCATCAGCTTATGGAATTATAAAGAACCATAATGGTATTATAAATGCCTACAGTGAAAAAGGTGTTGGCTCGACTTTTAACATTTACCTTCCGGTTACCGACAAGAAAGTCATTGAAGACATTAAACCAAAAGATCGAATAGAAAAAGGAACTCAGACAATCTTGTTCATAGATGATGAGCAGAGGGTTATGGAAGCCGGCAAAGATATGCTGGAATTCCTCGGCTACCAGGTTATAACGGCAGCAAGCGGAAAAGAGGCTATAGAGGCCTATCGCAAAAAAAACAAAATGATTGACCTTGTCGTTCTCGACATGATTCTGCCCGAAATGGACGGAAGTGAAATTTATGGCAAACTAAAAGATATTAACTCAAACGTAAAAGTTCTTCTTTCAAGCGGTTTTACACAAAATGAACAAGCGATAAAGATATTAGATAAGGGCTGCAACGGCTTTATCCAGAAACCTTTCACTCTTGAACAGCTTTCTCAGAAAATCAGTGAAATCTTAAGAAAAGAATAGACACAGTGTTGTATCCAAACCATAAATCCGTAAAATGATTATTTGTTTTCTCTCTGTTTTACTTTTGGTAATGTATTTTGGCACCAAATTTTGGTTATTCAGTTCCCCGTTTAGCAAAAAAATGGACTGGATCCTTGGACTTCAGGAAGAGTCATTCAATTTCAGTGTTGTCATTCCTGGAAAACTATACAGGTCCAGAATGCCTGATGAACAGTTTTTACGGTACGTTCATGAAAAATACCAAATAAAAACTATTATATGCTTGAGCCACCTTGAGGATGTGCATGATATTGCAACAGAACTGGGGATTAGAGTAAGGCTTTTTGAGTGGTCACAGAAACAATTGCCCCCAATTAACGCATTGGAATATGTTATAGATTTTATTGATAAAAATAATAATATTTTGTTGCATTGCCAGGGTGGAAGTGATCGGACAGGATATACAGTTGCTTTTTATCGAATATGGCGGCAGAACTGGGAACTGGACCGGGCTGTAGAGGAGATGGTTAAACATCGACATCGACCGTATCGGAAGAAAGCGCTTCATAAAGAAATGGAAAAACTTCTCGAACCAGATGCTCTCGGGAAGAAGCCAAAGGTGGGTCTGGTACCATGAAAATTAGCCTTATTTAAATATGCTTTAGGTAAAGTCCGCTTATCCGGGCCTAATATTCTTGTTACTAATTGATATTAAATGTTTTTCCTGTTTTTGGAAATAAGTGTTCTGTGATTGTATCCCAAGACGTATTCCCCATAGTATAAATATAATCTTTCCCTTCTGATTTCTCCCATCATTTCGAAATGTTCTCATTCAACAATACCTATTTGTTCTTATTAGAGTATAATACCCATTATACTATATATTGTGTTATTTTCCTTGACCAATCGGATATATTGTTGTATTGTCCATTATGCTGTTCGCCATATAGTCACAAAAATATTTTATTTTTGATGGTTTTCCTTATGGGAATTTTTAACAAAACCTGAAGGGAGGTTATATGCCATGGAACTTAAAAATGATCATGATACGTATTTGGATCCATTAGAGAAAGGCTGGTGGTTTATTACTGATTGGATTGTTCCTGGGCTCATTTTCTTTGCTATGATTGTGCTTGGGTTCCATTTTTATTGTTCTGCAATAGCGGGTAATCCTTTCTTTTAGTAAATGTAATCAGGGATAATAAGCCGCTTACGTCCCATGTTAGAAATTTTGGGTTGAAGAAAAGGTGTCAATCCCGTGCAAATTTATTTCTAACTTCCAAATTTCCTTTCTTTTTTCCTGCCTTTTTGCACGATGTAATTT
>JAFDFT010000418.1 GCA_019309685.1 Deltaproteobacteria bacterium | reverse complement strand
CTACATAAAAAGCAAGGAGGAAATGCTTTACCTGATCCAGGCTCAGGCAATAGAACAGGTACAGGCCGCTCTCGAAGTTGTTATTAATTCAAATAAGGATCCAGTGGACAAACTAAGCGAAGCGATAAAGAGCCATGTAAGAATTGTTACACAAAAACATGTTATAGGCGCATTGAGACAACAAGAACTTATCCTGCCCTTAAAATGGCGGACAAAAATCATCGCCCAAAGAGACCTATACGAGGAGACCTTTCAGAAGATAATTAAAGAAGGAGTGAAAACCGGTGTGTTTAAGACAAAGAATTGGAAAATATCAATAATGGCTGCTCTTGGCTCCCTGAATTGGATCATAAGATGGTACACCCCTCATGGAAAACTTACAGTCAAAGAGATTGAAGAAGACATGTCAAATTTTATCCTCAAGGGCTTTGGAGTCAATATTTAAAAGACAGAACTTTAATTTGATATTACAGAATTGCTCACAATTGAAAAAAACAAATGAACAAATCGAGAAAGGTAAAGAAAATAAAAATTGCATATGGCTGGCCTTCACCGTAGCAAACAATGCATCACATTTATAACTGATATGATAGTGAAATGGAACCTTTTTGGAGTTTTTTGATTGAACAACTCACATCCCTTTCGCCTTTTTCCCGCGTTACACAGTTTCGCTGTAAAAGAACCGGTGCAGTGAGACAAATTGCGTTGAAAGGTTTTCGCCCAAATCAGCCTTTTTTCTGGATAGACCCGATATTTGTTGCCGCAATAAGCGGCAAGCAATAATGGCACTCCTTTTTTGACATATTCCCCGGCATTCACAAAAATATCAATTGACATTCTTATTCATTTTTCAATATAGTTAAATTTAAATATTTAATTTAAATTACTATTATGGACCTTCGTTTGATAATAATGGGCCTTTTGATGAAAGAGCCTGCGCATGGGTATGATCTGAAACAGACATTGGAGAAAGAGTTAAGCCCTTTCTTCCAGGTATCTGCGACCCCGCTTTACTATACACTGAAAAAACTGGAACAAGAGGGAATGGTTGCCAGCTTGTCAACCGTATCAGGCAAGCGGCCAAAAAAACATGTTTACAGCCTGACAGCTAAAGGCATGGAAGAGATTAAAGAAACCCTTCTGAAAAATATTTCTTATTTGCAGCGCCCCTTTTTTAATCTCGACGTCTCTCTCTATTTCCTCAATTTTTTGGACCCCCAAGATGTTGTGAAAACACTAAGAGAAAGAATGAAGGAAATTCGCAAACTAAAATTTTTACTGAGTCGCCAAAAAAAAGAGTTAACAAATAACTCGACAAGAAAAAGGGAGCATATCATTACAACCCACAACATCCGGTTTGCAGAAGCTGAGATGGATTTTGTCAAAGATTTAATCGATACCTTCTCTAAAGGCGAACTGGACGAGAAGAACGTATTTACTGAGAGAAAAGAAAACTATGATCGTTGGTAAACATTTACAGGATCAGTCCCAAAAGCGCCCTGATAAAGTAGCGGTTATTTGCAATGAAACCGAGCTGACTTTTTCCGAGCTTAACAATCAGGCCAATAAGCTTGCCAATTGGATTCTCGCCCAGGGAATTAAAAAGGGTGACCGTGCGGTAATGCTTATGCCCAATTGTGCGGAGTTTGCAGCTGTCTACTTTGCTCTTATGAAAATCGGCGTTATTGCTGTAATTCTTGACTTTCGTTTGAGCGCGCCGGAAATGGCCCCCCTCTTTGATGAAACCGAAGCAAAGGTCCTCATCACCCATTCCAAACAAAAATCTTTTGCCACACGGATGATGAGTGAAAAGAAGCATCTCATATGCGGAGTTTTTTTGGGTGAGGAAGTTGAGAATAACGATGAGAAGAACACCTTTTATCTGTATGACAAAATCATGGAGAATGGGGATTCTAAGGATCCGAATATTCCCATTAATGAAGATGATGAAGCCCTTTATCTCTATACTTCCGGTACCACAGGAAAGCCAAAAGGCGTGATTCTCAATTATGACCATCTCACCTATTTCTCCGAATCATTCATGGCTTTTCTGCCGGTAAGCGAAAAAGATGTGCAGGGGTCCGTATTGCCCATGTCCCATATTTCAGGACCCGTAGTCTTAAACCTTTTAGTTGACATGGGCCATACAATAATCATCATTGACGAAATACGGCCTAAAAAGATCCTTGAAGAGGTACAGAGAAACAAAATCGACTACTTCCACGCTGTGCCCCCAATCTTTCAGATGCTCCTTAACCTGCCGAGCCGCGACCGTTATGACCTGAGCAGCCTCCGGTTTGTCGCCATGATGGGGACGGTTGTTGCTGAAGAACTTATGGAGGAGTGGGTCGAAGAATATCCACACTGCCCGGCCCTCCAGGGCTATGGGGCCACAGAGACTTCACCCCTGCTAACGCTTACCCGCTATGATGACGCGCCCCGCAAGATGGCCAGCGCCGGCCGAGCCGCCCCCAGGGTGGAAATCATTATCGTGGACAAAAATGACAAAGAGCTGCCCATAGGGGAAGTGGGATCGGTGCTTGCCCGCGGACCCCAGATCATGAAAGGGTACTTCAAGAATCCAAGGGCAACTGAAAAAACGATAAAGAATGGCTGGTATTATACCGGTGACCTTGGGCGGTTCGACGATGACGGTTATCTTTACATTCTGGGCCGCGCTGATGACATGGTCATTACCGGGGGAATGAACGTCTACCCCTCGGAGGTCGAAAATGTAAAAATGGGAGAAGAAGTATCCAAACGGGAGTTAATAAAATTTTGCCGGAACCGGCTCGCCAGCTTTAAAATCCCAAAAGAAGTAGAAATTAGGGACAGCCTCCCGCGCTCACGCACCGGAAAGGTGGCCAAACGGGAGTTGAAGGTCATAGAGGGGGATCTAAAAAAATTCTGGGATTTTTTATCAAAACATAAAAAATTCATCGGGCCGGTTGTCCTGCTTGCCGTCTGGTTTTTTGTCACAGCAACCAAGCTGGTGGACCCTTTCTTCCTGCCATCTCCTGCAAAAGTGGGTGAAAGCTTAGGAAGGCTCCTCTTACAAGCAGATACGTATCATCACCTTGGAAAAACCTTTTACCGCATGATGGCTGGATATTTACTGGCAGTGGGCATTGGTGTGCCACTGGGCATTGTTCTCGGCTATTGGGAAAAGGTCTATGAATCAGTTGAGTTTATCATCGATTTTTTCCGCTCATTTCCCGCGACAGCCATGTTCCCTTTATTTATGCTCGCTTTCGGTCTCGGGGATGGCTCCAAGATCGCCCTGGTTGTTTTTGGATGCTCTCTTCTGATTCTGGTCAATACCACCTATGGGGTCCATGGATGCAGCCGTACCCGACGATTAGTGGCTGAAACAATGAAGGCGTCAGAAGCCTATATTATGGTTAAAGTTGTCCTTCCTGAGTCACTTCCCCAGATTGCTGCAGGTATGCGGCTAGCTCTTTCTTTGAGCCTGATCATCATTGTTGTGCTGGAAATGTTCATTGGAACCACAAAAGGATTGGGGTACTTGATCTACAACGCCCATATGACGTATCAGATAACAGATATGTACGCATTTATAGTCATGGCCGGTCTTATCGGTTATTTTATTAACCAGGGATTTGTCAAGATTGAAGACAAAGTGATCCATTGGGCTGGAAGGTAATTCAGTGAAAAAGCTAAACCGTTCAGTCCAAATACGGGATCTTTTAAAAAGAACGATAAAAGGAGGAAAAAAATGAAGAAAATTTTGACAACAGTATTTATTATGATGTTTCTGTTAGTGGCCGTTACAGGATGCCAGCAAAAAGAAGAAACGGTTAAAATCGGCCATCTTCGTATCACGATGAGCCTGCCAACCTATGTGGCGCTGGAAAAAGGATTTTTTGCAGATCAGGGCCTGAAAGTGGAACTTGTACCTTTCAATTCAGGTACAACCGTTATCGATGCCCTGGTAGCGGGAAGGATCGATGCCAACTGCGGCAGCTCTGTTACCGGTCACTGGTTCGCCGCGCAAAACGCGCCTGACAGGTTCAAGGTTTTTCTCTTATTTGGGTCTACTGACAATAAAGGAGATAAAACTTTTGTCGTGGTGGTCAGGAAAGACTCTTCCATCAAGGACCTGAAAGACCTGAAAGGCAAGAAAATAGGTACGTTCCCAGGGGCCACCTCTGTATCCCTGGCAAGGCTGGCCGTTGGTACGCAAACGGACCCAAAGGGCGTCATCTTCACCGAGATTCCTCCTCCCAACCTGGTTCCGGCACTGGCTTCGAGACAGATTGATGCCTTTTTCTCACCCGAGCCTTTCGGGATGATAGCTGCGTCCAAAGGATTGGGAAAATATCTCATGAAAAGCCCACTTACACTCTTAAATCTGGAAAACGGAGTTCCAGGCGGCGCTTTTTCGTTTAACGCCAAATTTTTAAAGGAAAGGCCCAAGGCGGCTAAAAAAGTTAAAATCGCCATCGAGAAGGCACTCGACTACATCAGAGAAAACGACAAAGAAGTACGGCCTATTTTGGCAAAACACACCGGTCTTCCAGAGCCTGTGGCTATGCGGCTTCCTTTTGACGAGTGGATAAAGATGAAAGAGTTCAATAAAAATGCAGGGCAAGAATACTTCGATATCCTCTATGAAGATGGAGCTTATAAACAAAAGGTTGATACGACAAAACTGTACTATGAGTAGAATACCTAAAGAAAAACCATATCTCTCCGCGCGCGGAGTAAGCAAACACTATGACACAGCCCCCGATCCCCGGCTGGGGAGCGGGGGCCTGCGTGTGCTCGATAACATTACTTTCAGCGCCAAGAAAGGTGAATTTGTTACTATTGTGGGACCCAACGGGTGCGGGAAAAGCACCTTCTTCCGCATGCTCTCTGACATTGAGGAAATGGACTACGGCAAGATTCACATTGGCGGTAAATCCATTGAAGAAGCAAAGATCGGTTATGTTTTTCAGAATTACCGGGAGTCTCTCTTCCCCTGGCGAACATGCATGGGAAATCTCATGGTCCCAATGGAACTTGACGGCGTCCCACGGCGGGAACGAAAACAAAAGGTAGAGGAATTTCTCTGGCGGCTTGATATGAGTGTTCGGGAGGACGCCTATCCATATGAATTGAGCGGCGGCCAGCAGCAGATGCTTTGCATTCTCAGAGCCCTTATTTATGAACCTGACATTCTTCTGCTGGATGAACCCTTCAGTTCTCTGGACTTTCAGACAACGCTTTATATGCATGATAAGATCATGGAGGTATGGGAAAAAACAGGCGTAACAGTCCTCTTCATCTCTCACAACATCCAGGAAGCAGTCTACCTGGCGGACAAAGTAGTGGTCTTCTCCAAGAGACCCGCCCGAGTAGTGGAAGTAATCGATACAAATCTGCCGCGTCCACGCGATTACAAATCAATTGAAAGTGATCAGTTCCTGGAAGTAAGAAACCGGGTAATGGAGCTTTTCCGAGAGGAAATCATGGACAGCTTTCTTTTCATGGAATTGAGCGGTTTTTAATCCGTTATCCGATCTCTTTTAGTACTATCCATAAAGAAAATATAGCGAGGCAGCAATCTCAACGTCCATTATGAGATTGTTTCGTATCGCAGTTTATCCTGAGTATAGCCGAAGGGCTTAACCCGCAATGACAGTCATGTGTAAATTTTTTTATATATCGTTCAATGTGTGACACGACATTTGTAATATCGAATTTCTTAACCGCATTCCTCATTGCAGACCTCAAAGATTATTGATCATATTGTTCAATGGTTAGGCTCTTATCTTAAAAATACCAGTTTGAATGGATTTGTTATTGGCGTTTCAGGAGGAATTGATTCAGCCGTTACCTCCACCCTTTGTGCGAAAACAGGAAGTCATGTCGTTTTGTTGAATATGCCGATTCATCAGGCAACGGACCAAATATCTCTGTCTGAAAAACACATCCAGTGGCTGGAAAAAACATTTAATAATGTCAAAGGATTAAAAATAGAGCTCACCCCCGCGTTTGAATCGCTTAAAAATACACTGCCGCCGGACATTCAAGATGATCTCACCATGGCCAATACACGCGCTAGGTTGAGGATGCTGACGCTTTACGCAGTGGCTTCACACAACAAAATGCTTG
>JAFDFT010000417.1 GCA_019309685.1 Deltaproteobacteria bacterium | reverse complement strand
TGGGTGAGTTTCGCAGAGGCAACAATTGAGTCGTTTACAGAATACACATAGTAACCCTGTATCTCCTTTGCAATCTCATCTTCAGTGATCGGAAGAATTGCACCGGATTGGATATAAGGCTTCATCAATAATGATATTTCCAAAACATCCGCAAGTTCACCCCTGCGGATGGTATTGGGATATTCACTGGTCAGCAAAGAGCCTTTTCCGCGATGCGTAAATATCTCCTGAAACAGACACCCGCTTTGACCTTCCAGCAATACGATTTCAACGCCATTTTCCATATTTCGCTGGACAAAATATTGCAATCGTTCAACCCCGATATTTATATTCGCGGATTTCTCAAGATATTTTGTGGCTTCCTGCGGTGTTAAATGAGATACAAACGCCTCATCAATTTGCAAACCATCTATATGTGAAAGAAAAAATACCTTATCCACAGTAAAGCGTGAAACCAGCTCCATGGAAAAATGATCCAAGACTGTTAAAAAAGTATCGTTCTTCTGGGTCGAAGACAGCCCGATGACTGGAATTTTGCCGCTTTTAAATTCTTTCTCCAATTTTACAGAAAGTTCAGAGGTCACCTTGTCCTGAGGGTTTATTTGGAAATACTCGAACGGACATCCCCTTAGTTTCCAGATATGTATTACGTCTTTTAGTTTTTTTTCATCTTTGCATATCAAAATCATCTGAACATGAGACGCGTGTATCACACGAAGATCGGTGATTAAATTCTTCAAATTCACCTCATCTTCCAACGCCAGAACAAACAAACGGTTTTGAAATCTCTGCGAATAGTGAAAAAACTCCAATGCGCTTAGCATTTGTATTTCTATAGATTCACTCATGTCATTTAAACTCGAATAATTTTAAAAATACTTCTTCTCCCAACTAGTTGGGAAATGATTTAATTTTTTCCGGTTATCCACAAAAGGCAAGTGAACATCCTTTGTCATACCCTGGTTCATCCAGGGTATCTAGATACCAACGTATTCTATACATCCTTTTGTTTGTTAAAGTATAAACGTAATAATTTTATCTTTAACCATGGATCACCCGGTCAAGCTTGTCCTCCGACTTGTTCGGTGGGCCGGGTGATGACCATTATGTATATTTTTCTTCCTGGTTATTTAAAAAGTCCAAACTATCGGAAGAATCCATAGAAATACATTCACTTGTCTTTTGCTGATAACCAGATATTTTTTTTAATAATATATCCATATAAATATCCCTAAAAAGGATCTGCCAAACCTTCTGCGAAGATAGGCTCCATTTCAATTTTTTTTACAACTTCAGCCATCTCATTATGTCCAATATCGTCTTTGAATTCCTGTGCAGCTTTCAAGATCATTGGTAACAGCGTTGTGTCACTGGAGGTATTCAGAAAAACATCCGGCTGAGACAATACCCATTGTACAGCTTGACGTAGCGCTTCAGGATCTTTTATGGGTTCATACCAGCTAAAATGTTTTTCATTACTATCTTCTTTCCACCGTCTTCGAGCGATCCCCTTAATCGTTTGTATAGCAATATTTCGTTTTTTGCATATCTCAATAAGTTTATTGAACGCGTCCGCGTAAGATTGGTTCTGCATCATCATATAATTATAAGGCAGCAGCACAGAATCAAAATCGAACCGCTCAAGACTGCGTAGATGCATGTGAGGCGTCTGTGTACCATGGCCTGTTACACCAATAAAACGCACCCAACCCTTGTTTCTCGCCTCAATTGCCGCTTCCAGCGCGCCGCCAGGGGCGAACACTGTATTCCACCCCTCTTCATCTGTCAGGTTATGAAACTGAATCAAATCAACATATTCCACCTGCAGCCTTTCTAAAGAACGCTGGATACTTTCTTTAGCGCCCTTTGCCGTGCGTTCTCCTGTTTTTGTTGCAAGAAAGAATTGATCCCTGTATTTCGGCATCCAGGCCCCGACACGAAGCTCCGCATCGCCGTAGCTGGCTGCTACATCAATATGATTGACACCGTATTGAAGCAATAGCTCCAATATCTTGTCCGCTTTTTCCTGACGCATGACAAAAAAAGCTGCCGCGCCAAAGATAATTCGCGAACTCATGTGTTCGGTGTTTCCAAATGGGGCTTTAATTATCTCAGCCATATTTTCCTCTTTGTCCAGAAATGGCCCTTTCCCGCAATCTCTGCGTCAATCTTCGGAATTGCTTGTGCGACGTACAACTGAGTACGCCTCCGCACAATTCCTTGGTTTCCTTGACCTTACGAAAAATTGCTCATTTCTAAATCATAACAATTTTAGATGATCATCTTTTTAAACCAATTAAATGGGAATGCTAATTCAGTTCATTTTTTTTGTTTATCTTTTTTAGAATTGAATGAACATCTACTGGTCCCTCCCAAAGAAAACCAATTATTTCTTGCGCCTTTCCACGATCACCTGTTGTGAAAAACCTTTCCGAACCAGCTTTATTATCATCGCATAATAACCGCTCTTCACCAAGCCGCCGGCTTGTTTCTCTTGCCACTGCCTGGCCCGTATCAATAACTGTCACATGTTTGCCCGCAACGTTTTCAATAAGTTCTAAAAGAAATGGATAATGCGTGCATCCGAGAACAATCGTATCTGCTCCTTTATCCAAAAGCGATAAAACATATTGTTCAACCAGTTCCTGCGCTGCTTGACCATTTAAATCCATGTGTTCCACAAGCTCCACAAGCCCGGGGCAGTCCTGTACTACAAATTGGCACTCTTCGGCAAAACGGTTTGTCAGCACTTCAAATTTTTGACTGTTTAACGTCTCTTGAGTCGCAAGAATACCCACAACACCGGTTTTTGTTATCGACAGCGCTGGTTTTACGCCGGGTTCCATACCGATAAACGGAATGGAATACATTGAGCGTAAGGTACTTATTGCCGCGGCTGTAGCCGTGTTGCACGCAACCACAATAGCCTTTGCCTGTTGATCGAGAAGGAATTTCGTTAAAAAAATAGACCTTTCCTCTATAAATTCCTTAGGTTTAACTCCATAGGGCATATGGCCTGAATCCGCGATATAAATAAATTTTTCATTTGGCAATTCTTCTCGAAGCCACTGAAGAACGGATATCCCGCCGATGCCCGAATCAAATATACCTATTGGACGATTATTGCTCATTTTCTTCTTCTTGTTATCAGATTCCGGTGTATTTTAAGTGCAAGCTTAAATATTTTATTGATTTATCTTTTTTAAGCTAGTCACCCCCCAAATATTTGAAACTATTCCAATAATC
>JAFDFT010000059.1 GCA_019309685.1 Deltaproteobacteria bacterium | reverse complement strand
TCATCCTTCAAAGATAATTTGCCTTGGAAAGAACTATGTTGAGCACGCCAAAGAAGGCGGGATGGACGTTCCGGAAAAACCGCTGCTTTTCTGCAAGACCCCTAACACTTTGTGTGGACCGCATGATCCGATTGTACTTCCAACCGGCTCCGGGCAGGTGGATTGGGAAGTAGAATTGGCAGTGATCATGGGAAAAGAAGGTAAAAAAATTAAAAAGAAAGATGCTTTTGACTATATCGCGGGATATACAGTGATGAATGATGTATCCGGGCGGGAAGCGCAATTTTCAGATCAACAGTGGTTTCGAGGGAAGTCATTTGACACATTTGCGCCCATGGGGCCCGTGCTGGTGACTGCGGATGAGATAGATGATGTGGACAATCTAAAACTCACAGCTATTGTAGATGGCGTTATCATGCAGGACGGCAATACAAAAGATCTGATCTTTGATATTCCAACCATTATAGAATTTATCAGTGAAGATATGACGCTCATCCCCGGAGATATTATTTCAACCGGCACACCTGAAGGGGTGGGGATTTTCAGAAATCCACCGGTTGTGTTAAAGGAAGGGAATGTGGTTGAATGTGCTGTCGAGAAAATTGGTTCAATAAAAAATAAGGTTGTTAAGGAAGGCTGATAACTCATTCATCTACGTGTTTTTAGAATAAAGAAGAATGTATACAATAGTCATCACCCGGCTTGTCCGGGTGATCCAGGATTATGGATAAAAACTTTTGCGTTTATATTTTAGCAAACAAACGGAATGGTACTTTATATATTGGGATAACATCAGAATTAATCAAGCGTATTTGGCAGCATAAGGAAAAATTTGCTGACGGATTTACAAAGAAATACAATGTTAACAAGCTTGTTTATTTCGAGCAGTTCAGAGATCCTGAGAGCGCCATAAAACGTGAAAAACGTCTGAAAAAATACAAGAGACAATGGAAACTCAATCTCATAGAGAAGGCCAACCCGAAATGGAAAGATTTATAGGATACAGTGATATCTGGATACCCCGGATAAACCGGGGTATGACAAAGAAGGTAGAGATAACCTTCGGGATCACTTAACCAGGTTTCAGTTTTTTGGTTTCATCTGAAAAGTGATCCACAACATAATATAGAATCCACCCCATTAATCCTGTTATAACCCCCTGTCATCCTGAACTTGATTCAGGATCCAGTTGTTTTTTTAATTCATTTCTAACTTGCTGTTTTCAAATCCTTTTGTTAAATAGATCAAGATCAATTTAACCAATATCATAAAACTTTTCCTGAGGATTCAGATCAGATTTGTTATTGTAGAAAAATCCAACATATTTGCTCTTGCTAAACAAATTCATAAAATAAATTCTCAATAAAATATATGTTATTATACGACGTTCGTATAACTGAAATATTTTATAATTCGTTATGCGACGCACGCTCAGCTCGCGCCTTTATATGTCAATGGAGATTAAGTAAATATGATTCCGATCAGCGTTTTGGCAGTTTTCTTCTCAACTTCAATTCTGCTAGCCCTTGCTCCAGGTCCGGATAACATTTTTGTACTAACTCAGGCCGCCATTCGCGGACGCCTGGCCGGATTGGTCATAACTCTTGGTCTTTGCACCGGACTTGTCGTACACACTTTTGCAGTAGCGTCCGGAATTGCCGCGATCTTTCAAGTATCTGCTATTGCTTTTGCAGCCCTAAAACTAGTCGGTGCTGCCTATTTACTATACTTGGCTTTTGGGGCCTTTCGTGCCTCGGCTACTGATCTAACTGGTGTTGATAACAGCGGAACTTCTCTTAGCCAGCTTTATCGACGTGGAATTATAATGAACATCACTAACCCAAAGGTATCCATATTCTTTTTAGCGTTTCTTCCCCAGTTTGCTGATCCTTATCGAGGCTCTCTGATGCTACAAATAGTGATATTAGGGTTTGTCTTTATAGTTTCTGCAATCTTAGTCTTTGGTGCTATTAGTGTCTTTGCTGGGTTTTTGGGAGATCGTCTGAAGCGCTCCTCCAAGGCGCAGATAGTGATGAGTCGTATTGCTGGCACAGTGTATGTTGCTCTGGCATTGAAACTAGCAGCTGCAGAGATGTAAATTATTGAGGTGTATAACCATCAAATGCACTCGGACCGCTTTGCGCAAGTGCAAATCGGCAGGTGATTTGACCCGTAAATCCATGAAATTGAAGGAATAGAAAGTGAAAAGCTCTTTAATGAAAAAAATGACAATGTTTTGGAAAGGATGGGGTTGCTCCATCCTTATTGCTTTTATTGTTGCCACCTCCTTTAAGTCCGCTATCGCAGACTGGAATGTCGTTCCTACGGGTTCGATGAAACCCACGATAATAGAAGGTGACAGAATTTTTATAAACAAAGGGTTAAACATTTGATTGGAGGTGCAGATGGAATTACAATTTTTATATGCAACATTGTTTAATTTGGGCATTAACTTGTGTTACACAATCTTAGCGCTTTTTATAGGAGTGATTGCTCTGGTTATCATAGACAAGAAACTGTTAAAAAAAATAGAAATTGAAGAGGAGTTGAAAAACGGAAATATCGCTGTTGCTATTTTTTCTTCAACAATTCTGATATTTATCGCGCTTATCATATCGTTCGGCCTAAAAGGGTAAATTAAATTGAAATTAAAAACAATATTCTTTTTCGTTTTTATTGCCCTCCTTATAGTTCCGCATATTTATGATCAGTATAAGATTGATAAAAAGATAAATAAAGGGATAAACGAGTCACAAACCCAATTAGAAAAAAATAAAAGTTACAGTATTAATCAGTCAGGATATGTGAAGGGGATAGGAGCAAGCGGTGTCTTGACAGAAGAAAGAATAAACAGGCAATTAAAGAAAATGAGCCCCAAAAACCGTGCTCATACGCTGACATGGAAATGGCAAAACAAAAAAAATATTACAATTTCAGCGCAAGGGTTGGATAATCTGCATCATTTTGTCAATAGCTACCTGGTTGGGTTTCAACCATTTAAAACAGATAAGCTTTGGATCCCTCTTTATACTTTGGGTATTAAGAAACGATATCAGTACGATCATCTCCAGCATAGCGGATTAGCTGATGTATGGCAGAATTCCTTACAGGCCTTTTACTATGCCAGAGGAGACTGCGAAGATCATTCCGTTGCTTTGGCTGACTGGCTTATATGTTTAGGGAAAGATGCAAGAGTTGTATTGGGGGATCACAACGGGAATGGACACGCATGGGTTGTTTTGTTGCATAACGATATGGAATATATTTTAGAGGCTACCAGCAAGCAGAAGGCGAATAGTATGAATAATTATCCATTAGCCGCTCTTTCAAAAGGATATCATCCAAAGTTTCAATTCAATAGAACAGAGTTTTGGGTAAATACAGGGAGTAAGTTTACTACAGAGTACAGAGGGGGACACTGGGAGTTGCGATCGCGTTATAAAAAGAAGTCTTTGCACTCTAAAGGTAATGCTTAATAAGCGGTCCATGTCAAACCTGGAACTATGACATTTATTTGAAGCTTTTATTCATAATGGAAAATTAAGAGCAGGGTTCATACACCAGACGACTGCACAGTTCAAATTAAAAGCAGGGAACACGTTATGAATCAACAAGATCTCATGCGGAAGTTTCATTCTAGTTTGCCTGCTGTCAAGGAATGGATTGAAAAGACGTTAGATGAGAACAAAAACCGTGCTGTTCCTGTGATCGACCTCGATTTTCCTCGAATCAATAAGGTGTTCCCGCTTGAGTTGCTGTGCAGGGCAAAGGCTGTAGTTGTTTCCGGGAAAATGCCTTTTCCGCCTCTCAGCCGTTTCGGTCTAACCGAATTCGCACTACTGGAGAAAATGCCCATCGCCGGTATTACGTATAAAGACACGTTTTTTGTCAGCCATTTCCATCAAACAGAGAGCCTGTATTTTCACGAATTGATTCATATTGTCCAGTGGGACAGACTTGGAGTTAATGATTTTTTACTTGCATACGGAGCGGGTCTGATGCAATTTGGGTATGAAGACAGCCCATTTGAAAAGATGGCCTATTCCCTGCAAGACAGCTTTGACAAAGACGAGTTACCTGACAATATTGTTGAATTGATACAAGATAGGACCGATGCTATTTGGAAAGGAATAGCTTCTTTGTTTCAAAAAGTTTGAAAGCAAGTCGTTAATACTTTTATCTCAAAGTGCAACTAAAAACATTGACATAGCACACTATGGCAGTAAGAAAAGCGGCAGCCAGAAACTGCAACACCATAAAACCGGACCCAGCGCCTGTTTGATGTAAAAAGTAGATGAAAAATGGATATCAAATTGATACCGGCTACGATAGAAGACCTGGAGGAAATTTTAGCATTACAGAAAATTGCGTATAGAAGTGAAGCTGAAATACATGATGACTTTTCCATCCCTCCATTGCATCAAACACTATCTGAAATCAGGGAAGAATTTCAACAACAGCTATTTTTAAAGGTTGTTGAACAAGAAAAGATAATTGGTTCGGTCCGCGCTTATGAAAAAAATAGAACCTGTTTTATAGGGAAGCTTATTGTAGATTCAGCATTTCAGAATCAGGGGATAGGAACAAAATTGTTGTTTGAAATCGAGAAGCGATTTGAACATGTAAAGAGGTTTGAGTTGTTTACGGGCTACAAGAGTAAAAAGAATCTGTATTTGTATAACAAACATAGCTATAAAGAGTTTAAAAAGGATACGATTTCTGACAAACTAACACTTGTCTTTTTGGAAAAATATCAGAAACTTTATAGCAGCTTTTGAGTTGATAGAAAATCTTCCCAGCTGTTTTAAAGGTTTGAGGTTTTGGGAAAATTTAAATGGGTATTCTTTTGGTAATTAAGAGGGGCCAAGATAAAAAGGGCAAAACCTTTATTTTAGCCCTTTTTATCCGCCTCTCATTTTTTAAAAAAAAAATTTAATGTCCATTAAGGGGCGAACATCAGTTCATCTTTGGGTTTTTCGGGCGGAATAGCATTGGCCTCGCCTAACCAACACACAAATTTGTGAACATACCATGCGCGTACCCTGAACATCCCGTCCTGCAGACAATGCCTTTTGAGGAGATCGTCCGCCTGTCTTCTGTGTTTTGTGTAATCCAGATGTTTGAGTCGCATAAGCTGATAAAGGGCATCGTGAACCAGAGATCCTCGCATAAAGGTTTTTGTGTCAATGGTAGGACCGCTGGGGCCATCCCACGCGTAGCCTCTTTTAATAGTCAACTTACCTTTTGTCGTTAGCTGAATAAAATCTGTCTTTATGCTCTTTTTTCTGATGCTGATCTGGCAGGTGTAGCCTTTCCTCATTAATTGGTACTTATACTTTTTTATTTTTCGATAAGTGATTTTAGGTTTTGGCATTTTCCTCCTCCATTTTGAGTTGTAAAAAGATTAAAACACCATTTGCATTAAAAGAAGTAAAGCTTTTTAAAAGAAATAAGTAAGACGTAATTAAAGCCGTATCTATCGTGAATCTTGTTTAAATATAAAAGAAATTGGATTGTTTCATCGCGGTGTCTATCCTGAGCATAGCCGAAGGGCTCCTGGCAATGACAGGGAAAAATAAAAAGGTGATTACTGAACAACGCACTAGGAAGATACGTTTTTCCTGCCTTTAGTTTTAATCCTTTTAACGCCATATCCGCATTTTGTTGCCAACTCGATAGCAATGGCTCTTACATTATCGTAATAATTACTGTATCTTTCTCTAAGTGTTAAGAAACTAAGGCTGTCATCAGAAGCTGAAGAAAGTGCGGGAGCTGTGGGAAGGAAATTATCAAAAACAATGGTTTGATGTTTCGCGGCCATGTCATACAGATCTGCATGATGGAGTCTATATTGCTTTGTTCTTCTGTCGGTTTTATTAAGCACTATTCCAATAATTTCAATAAGGTCATCCCGCTTACTGGCAATCCCACGGGCATACTGGATCAAATTAAACGTATCCGTCATCGCGTTTAACGTTATGCGGGTGGGTTCAGTTGGTATTAAGATATGGTCCGAACATCTTAACCCTGCCAGAGCTATTTTGTGGCGATCCGGTTCAATTTTAGCAGGCATGTCTATAAAAACCAGATCAAATTTTTCCTCAATGATCTTTTTAAAAACCTTTACAAGCTGAAGGCACTGCTGTTGATCACAATTGTCTTCCAATTTTAGAGTTCTGGTTTGCTCCTGAACTATCACATGTAATTCCCCAAGCGGTATTTTTTGAGTCGTCGTTTGGGTTTCTTCTCTTTTATGGAGGTATTTTGATAGAGAAAATTTATTTCCTTGATTGATTTTAATCAATACGTCAGAAAAGCATCCTTTCTCAGATTTAATTTTAGCAACTCGCTGCAAGCCAAGAAGTGAAATTGCAGATGATCCCTGACTGTCTAAGTCAATAACCAAGATACGAAGCTTACGATTTTCAGTTCTTTGCGAAGAAAAAAAATCAGAAAGAAAAAGCGTTATCGTAGATTTTCCGACCCCACCTTTATTATTGCATATGGATATTGTTTTCATCAGATAGAACTCTCTTTTGTTAATGGATAATAATTATTTCATCATCAGGAAGCGTCATTATTTCTTTGCAGAAAAATAATTGACAAGGCCTCCCTTGCTGATAATATTTTTCAAAAAGTTTGATAAGGGGGTAAAAGTATATGTTTTGTTTTTATTAATTATTATAGATTTAACGGTATCAATGCTTATGACATCTCCGTCTTGAAAATCGTCAGCTTCCTTTAGCTCAATTAAAAGTATTCCGATGTTAATACAGTTTCTAAAAAAAATCCGGGCAAAATCTTTGGCAATGATTACCTGGACGCCCAGTTCCTTCAAAACTGCCGGTGCCTGTTCCCTGCTGGAACCACACCCAAAATTATGGTCTGCAACGAGGATGTCTCCGGATTTAAATTTATCAGAAAAATCCTTCAACAACGGTTCCATGGCATGTTTTGACATCTCTTTTATTGAAGGCAGCACCAGGTATTGAGAAGGCAGGATCTGATCCGTATCCACATTATCTCCGAATCTAAAGCCCTTGCCTGTAAAGATCATTTGATATCCTCCAAAAACTTTCTGGGATCTGTAATTTTACCCACAATAGCTGATGCGATAACGGTTGCTGGACTGGCCAGGTAAATATCGGATTCGGGGCTTCCGGCTCGGCCCTTAAAATTTCTATTCGCAGATGAAATCATGGTTTGTCCTTTTGTGAGAACTCCCTGGCAGGCGCCCCAGCAGGTACTGCATCCGGGATGATTAATCATCGCGCCCGCTTCAAGAAATATATTGATGATGCCCTGGTTTAAAGCTTCCCGATATATATCAACGGAGGCAGGTGTTACAAGCAGGCGTACATCAGAAGCGACTTTCTTTCCTTTCAAGAGGTTTGCCCCAATAGTTAAGTCATCAAACCTGCCGTTTGTGCAGGAACCCAGAAATGCCTGATCGATTTTTATGCCTTCTACCTTCTTAATATCTTTCACATTGTCAACAAAATGAGGACACGCAACCTGAGGTGTTAAGTCTGACAGGTTGTATGTTATTGTCTGGGAATAAGCAGCGTTTGAATCCGTAGTTAAAAAATCCCAGTCAATATTTTTATTTTGAAACATCGAAACGACTTTTTCATCAGGCGCAACCATGGCGCTTTTTCCTCCCGCTTCAATAACCATATTGCACATGGTAAAGCGTTCTGAAATGCTAAAACGGGAGGTGACTTCTCCTGAAAATTCGACGGTTTTGTATGTAGCGCCAGACGCGGAAAGGTCTTTAATAATTTTTAAAATAACATCTTTTGCAAACACACCTTTTTGTAGAATACCGTTTAGATCAATCTTAATGGTTTCCGGCACCTTGAGCCATGTTTTGCCGGTTCCCATAACCGCGGCAATATCGGTGGAGCCCATGCCTGTGGAAACAGCGCCAACGCATCCGTAACTGCAGGTATGAGAATCCGCTGCTACAACCAATTCGCCAGGTTTGACATATTTCTCGAACATCAGCTGATGGCACACACCATCACTTTCATGGCATTGAATTCCCTGATTTTTACAAAATTCACGGGTTTTTTGGTGAACGGCTGCTGTATTGACGCTGTCCGCAGGGATCTGATGGTCATTGATAAAAATGATTTTTTCAGAATCCCATACGTTCGTAAATCCAAACTCATTTTTAAATATATCAATATTTAAAGAAATAGTTGCGTCATTTGCCATGCACCAGTCAATACTGACTTCCACGATTTCGCCTGGCTTTACATTATCTCTGTTAGCATGTTTAGCGATGATTTTTTCTGTAAGATTCATTTCAATTTTAACTGAAGTATTTTTCCGGGCTCGTAATTTTACCTTCAATGACGGATGCCGTTACTGTTGCCGGACTGGCAAGGAAAATTTTTGCGTTTTTATGTCCCAACCTTCCAGGAAAATTTCTGTTATTCGCGCATATGGCGACTTCATTTTCCCCGACCACACCTCCATGCGCACCATAACATAAACCGCAGCCAGAACCAGTTACGACCGCGCCGGCATCTAAAAACGTATTGATCAATCCCTCTCCCATAGCTTGTTTAAAAATGGACCTGCTGGCAGGGGTGACGATAAATTTAATATAAGGCGCAACCTTTTTTCCGTTTAAAATCGCTGCCGCGATTCTAAGATCTTCTATTCTGCCGTTGGTGCATGAACCAATAAATCCCTGATGAATAGGCATTCCTTCCTTTGAATGAACATCGATAACATCATCAATGCTTTTATCTGTTGCCATTTGAGGATGGATGGTTGACACATCAACATGATGGACCTGTGAATAATCAGCATCCGGATCATTCTCAACTATTTGATAGCCCATAATATTTCTCTCATCAAGGAAGGTTTTGGTGGCAGTATCAAAAGGCATAATTCCGTTTTTGGCGCCCATTTCAACAACCATATTGGTCATGGTAAATCTGGCGTCCATGGACAGGTTGTTTATGGTGTCGCCGGAAAATTCAATGGCGTTATACACGCATCCATCCGCCTTCATCATACCCAGAATATACAAAATTAAATCTTTTGAATACACACCCTTTTGTAACTCCCCGTCTAAAATAAACTTTATGGTTTTGGGTACTTTCAGCCATATTTTACCGGTTGCCCATATGTTTGACATTTCTTTGGAACCAATTCCGGTTGAAAAAGCGTTTAACGCGCCGTAGGTGACCGTATGGGAATCAGTGCCTATGATGATGTCTCCAGGTTTTACATGCCCTTGCTCCGGCATGATTTGATGGCAAATTCCTTCCCCATAGTA
>JAFDFT010000416.1 GCA_019309685.1 Deltaproteobacteria bacterium | reverse complement strand
ATGGATATTCTTATTTCAGCCTCCACCCCGCCTTTATCTGTCTTGAGTCTTCCGTCCTGTGGTCTTCTTTTTTCCGCCATGTCCAGCCGTGACAGAGCCTTTATACGGCTGACAATGGCATTATGTACTTTTTTGGGCAGTTTGTACACGGAGTGAAGGATACCATCTATCCGCATTCGAACCAGTGTAATATCTCTTTTGGGTTCGATGTGAATATCACTGGCACGCTGATCAAACGCGTAAACAAGCAAGTGGTTCACCGCGTTTACAATATGCTGATCATTGGACGGTACCTCATCCGCGGACTTTAAACGCACATATTGCTCTAAATTGCCAAGGTCAACAGCAGGTGTATCGAACTGAGTCTCTGCCGCGGCAATCGATCGCTGAAAACCAAAAAATTCGTTAATCAGCTTGATAATGTCCGACTTGGAGCTGACCACCACCTTTACCTTCATCTGGGTGACACGGGTAATATCATCCATGACTTCCACATTAAAGGGGTTGGGAGTGGCAATCGTAAGGAGGCCCTCTGATATATCGATGGGTAGAACAAGATGTTTCATGGCAAACGAACGCGGAATGGTCGTCGTAACCAGATTAAGGTCAAGTTTCAAAGGATCAATTTTTTTATATTCAATCCCCCATGCCCCTGACAGTATCTGATAAATGGACTCCTCATCCAGTTCTTTAGAAACGCCATCTGCTCTTTTAATTTTTAGTGCGTTAATAACGTCAATGGCCGTTATCGGGCTGGAAATTCTTATCACGTTCGGAGAAGAAGCTTCTTTTTCAGCTTTGCTTTTTTCCAATTTCTTCTTGGTGCTGTCATAAAGGCTTAATGCGTTCTGTGCCTGTTCTTTTGTTATCACACCGCTATTGACAAGCACACCGCATACATTTTGGACAGAAAATCTGCCTTCAATATCCTTTTCCATTTTAGGAATATCTCTTTGGTTTAAATACTGCTGATGGTTTAAATTTTTCCGAATACCGAAAACCTTCGGCTTCATTTATATCACCGTACTTTTCCTTCAATTGATTCATGGGCCCAACATCAAGAGCAAACATTGGACAAGCCTCAACACAAACCGGGCGCTTCCCGGCCTCAATCCTTTCCAAACAAAAGTTGCATTTCTGCATTTTAGGATTCTCTTCCACTCCAAACTGAGGCACATTCCATGGGCATGCCTTGAGGCATTGATTTTTGCAATTATTTTTACCAACGCATTTTGTCTGATCAACGAAAACAATTCCATCTGTTTCCCTTTTTAAAATAGCGTCTTCCGGGCACGCCAGCACGCAGGGGGGATTCGAGCAATGATAGCACGGTGAAGTCATATAGGCAGCAAAGAGATCGGGGAACTTCCCATACTCAATAGAGGTAACACGCATCCATTTCACAGGTTCATGGTCAATATCATGCCAATCCTTACACGCAACAACGCAGGCATAGCACCCGGTGCACCTTGTCTGGTCAAAATAAAATCCAAGCTGGATCATTTGGACACCTCCTTTGCACTATCGGGTGCCAATTCAACCTGAACCAGTGTACTATTCATGGCAACCGCGCCGCCCGGTGAACGGGAATCATTTGTAAGCACGTTGGCGCATCCGCCAAGATCTACCCCTTCTTTATTCGGATCATACCATGTCCCCTGGCTGACGTTTACAACACCCGGCATAATCCGTTCAGTCACTTTCGCCGGTATTCGAATTCGTCCGTTGTCATTGAATACATCCACTAAATCTCCCTCAGCGATTTTTCGAGCCGAAGCATCAGCAGGATGTATCCAAGCGGCATGAGCTTCTATTTCTTTCATCCAAGGCACATTGTGCCACGTAGAGTGTGCCCGCGTCTTGTGATGCGTGGTGAGGAGCTGCAACGGATACGCATCTGATTTTGGTGCGTCATGGCTTTCACCATGAGGAATGTACTTTGGTATGGATGGTATCATGGGATCATTTAACTCCGCCATATGTTCACAGTCTATCTCAATTTTTCCTGATAGCGTTGGAAAATGGCAATTCTTCGGATCCTCAATCTGCTCTTTAAATGAAACTATTGACTCTGGTAATTTTATCTTAAGCACACCATCTTTCTTCATTGAATCAAAATCATGAATATCATCACGTGAAGCAGCAATACCCTTCAGCAAATCCTCTTCAGTTCTCTCAAAAAAATCCGCCTGAATATCAAGACGTTTGGCAAGTTCTCTTGAAATGTCAAGATCCGATTTGGATTCATACATTGAATCGACAGCCTTGTTTAGATAAATATAATACGGTGAGCCCAACCACGGCGGCGCAATATCGCTCCGCTCCATGAAAGTGTTTGCGGGCAGCAAAATATCAGCAAACTTCGCTGTGGGTGTCATGAACTGCTCATGAACAATCACACTTTCAAGGGATTTATATGCTTTGATACCGAGCCGTGTATTTGAATACTGGTTGATGCTGTTGCAGGCAACCACATAGGCCATCTTTAAGTCCGCCGGATATCCCCCTTTTCGACCCTTTAAAATAGCATCGTAAATCTTTGTGTAATGGATACGCGCGCTGGTAGGGTTCGTTCCGCCTTTAAGTTTGTACAACGCATCTTTTCGAGGCAAGGCACCATTTTCAACCGGATTACCAGACGGTATGGGCCCCCATTCCGCGGGTACCTGTTTCCCCGTGATTCCTTTTTTCTTTGACTTTCCAAACGTCTGTTCACGACTCGAATACGCTCTCATAAATCCGCTCGCGTATCCGCCATTGATGCCGATGTTACCCGTAATGGCTGTAAGCACATTTGCAGCTCTGGAATATTGTTCCCCCATGGCCGTGCGGGCAGGTCCCCATCCAGCGATAAGTGCCGCTGGTTTTTTTGTGGCGTATTCTCTTGCAAGTTTTACGATAATATCTG
Organism: Deltaproteobacteria bacterium; assembly: GCA_019309685.1. Classification (GTDB taxonomy): domain Bacteria; phylum Desulfobacterota; class Desulfobacteria; order Desulfobacterales; family JAABPS01; genus JAABPS01. The sequence goes on along the minus strand of JAFDFT010000416.1, from coordinate 342 downwards.
CTGAAACAGAGGTGATATTCTCTGCCCATTGGGGCGTTTTCGGCTCACCATCCTCTTTTCCGAGCACATAATTTTTATATTTTTCAAATCCAACGGTGTGTGTCTCAATGAATTTCTTATTATGGAGATCTTCTGAAATAATCACGTATGCCATAGCAATGAGCATAGCAGCGTCTGTACCGGGTCGAACAGGGATCCATTGATGCGCAAAAGTTGCTGCTGAATCCGTATATCTCGGATCTACAGCCACTATCTTAATCCCTTTTTCTCTGACTTTTGCTAAATACAAACTTGTCTCCGGATCTTGTATGGTATTTGCCGGATTCCAGCCCCGCATGATTA
>JAFDFT010000415.1 GCA_019309685.1 Deltaproteobacteria bacterium | reverse complement strand
CTTTTTCGTATGCTTCCTGGTTTTCCATAACTTTATCTCCGTTTTAATATTTTATAACCTGAATCTTGTACGAATTGGAGGCTTTCATATGCCCCGCAAGCGGGATTTCGCTCGCGCTCAACAAGCTGCATCTAAGGGTAAAGCCATAGTGAACTATTGCGAATCCTTAGTAACGCAGCATATGGAAGACTCCGGTTCGCCGTCAGGTGAAAATTGATGAGAAAATAAAATACCCTGCCTTAACTATTTACCATATATTCAAATAGGTTTAATGCTAGAATGTCATACTGCAAGTTAAACTATTATAATGAATCATGCAAAAAGATTCTCATTAATTTTCATACAAGGTTTAGGTTTTAGTGGTATAGCTCTTGAACCCTTAGCCGGGTATTGAGTACTATATCGGGGACGCTGAACCCTTAGCCGGGTATTGAGTACTATATCGGGGACGCTGCTCTTAGTGAGAATGTTGACAATCCAGCCAAGCCCTGTAGGGATAGGGCCGGGATCCGTGTATAAATGATACACCGCCAGTACGTATCCTTTCTTATCAGGGTAGTCACTTAGGTTCCAGTAACCGGTGGAATCTTTGATCTTTTCGGATTCTTTTAGGCCAGGCCAGGGAATTAACTTCCAGGCGATGACGGCACGACCATTTTCATGTTTAAAATCCGTGGATAGCCTGTATTTTTTAACCTTATTTAACGGGAGATCGAGCGTATAGTTCAGCACCGCTGATTTTGAATCCTGTTTCAGTATTTCTATTTTGTCCAAATTCGGCATGAACTCCGGATAGGATTCGTAATCCTGTAATATTTTGTAAATGTGATCGACTTCTGCGTAAATCAGACCAATGGCCTTAAATGTCCTTCCATTTTCGTTATGGGTGGGCAGTTCACGGACAAGGATTTCACCCTGCTCGATCAGTTTCTTTTCTTCAGGTTTTAAAACAATATTTGTGATATCAGCATAACAGATATGTGTTAATAAAAAAATTACGAACGATGTCAGCACACTTTTTTTAATCATTATCCTTATCCTCTATTCAATTTTTTCTTCTTCCACGGCTTTAATACTGAAATAAACAGCGCGAAAATAATGGTGAATGTTTGAAATGGCCCCCATACGTAAAGCATTTTCAGGTTATGGGCATACACTTCGTTAGACAAAGCACCCAACCCTTGCACTTTGGATAGTTCCGGCAAAAAATTCAGCCAGGGCCCCAGCCAGAATGTGCCAAATATAACACCGAAAATGTTAATGAAAAGTTTTACAATAATCCAGTTGTGTTTAAACCAGCCCCAGTTTGTAAATATTGCGTACAGTATGCCTGTGATCAGAGACCCAAGTGCGCCGGGAATAATAATAAAATCATCAACAAGCTTCATGGAAAGATTGATGCCATAAAGCTGCATACCATCAGTGGCTTTGAGCATAAAGTTCATGAGATTGATGGTTATCGCGCCGCCTACCCATAGAGATGCAAATAATATATGAATGCATTTTAACCATTTTTGTCCTTTTGCGCTGAACTTCTTCATCTGATTTCTGCTTCATCCATAGAGCCAGGGTTCTTAGGATTCATAAACATTTTTATTACGAAAATAGAGCCTGGAGCAGCCAGCAGGTGTTTAATTGTATGTCCGCTGATTGCATTTTGAAAAAATCTGAATATCTCATCATCAAAAATTTCAAACACTTTTGAAAGCCCATAAAAAACCAGACTCCAGAAAACATACCTTTTGTATGTATTTTGGGGTTCATACATGATGAGAATCAAGGGCGTTAGGACCAATGGAATATACTGAACGGCTGCATAAGGTCTAAGATCGCCTGCGCCAAGCGTTTCGGTAATGTGCCAGTAGATAACACTGACGATTCCAACCGCCAATGCTGGATAGAGCATCTTTTTACCCATATTTGGGCTGACGTATTCGGCAATCAGCGCACTGAAAAAAGACATAAAAGCAATGGTTATGGGGAGGCGGTCCCAGACAAGGGATGGATTGTCCGGATGAAGATGGTAAAAAGAAGATCCTAACCCGATGAGAAAAATGCCTGCGCAGAAAATTATATAATGAGGCTTTATTGATGTAACGATTTTGTCCGTCCAAACACGAAGCAGCCCCCATATGCCGATGATAATAAAAGGAAGATTGGTAATAACATTAAAGAAGTTTGGAATGCCAAATATTTTTTGCGTGTCCGCGAAATGATGATACGCAGGGTCTTGTGGAATAGGACCTATAAGAAACAAAACAATGAGTCCGGAAATAGTTAAAATAGTTAATAGGAGATGTTTAATCATTGTATGTTCACGAAACAACAACAGCAGTTTCTATGGTGGCAACCAGATTCATAAACGCATGTAAATAAATAGTAGTAAGAATCGATTTTGATTTTATCCTCGCAAATCCCAAAATAACGCCCATAATAAAAATAGCTGTAATATCATAATAATCGTACTGAGTGTGTATGACCGCCCAGAGAAGAGATGTTAGAAGTATAGCGCCGGCGGGTCTAAGAAATGTGGATTGAAAACCCTTAAGAAGAAAACCACGAAAAAAGATTTCTTCTGAAACCGGAGCCATCACAATTAACGCGGTCCAAAAAAGCGGCTGAATTTTAGCTGTCTTGTAGGCAGTGATCATAAATTCCGGAACAATTGGTCTGCCAATTGCGTGGGTGAAGAGATCGTAGCAAACGAGAAATAAGACAATCATCGCCGCCCAGGGGAGAAAAGCTTTTATCTTTATAAATCGGATTCCCAGGTACTTCCTGATCGTTACACCCTGTTTTAATTTAATAATAAGAAAAATAAGTGGTACACAGACAAATGTTGTTGCAACCGAGCCAATGGACAGCACAAATCCGTTATTGATCAGACCATCAACAATTGTCTCAACATCTGCCGCTTGTTGGGACGCTGCTTCAATGCCGGTGAATATCCCAATTATAAGGATTTGAATTACCAAAAAAACACACGCGATCCCCATGCCAAACAATAAAGTCGTTACTCCTCCCCAATAGAGGCGGGGCGGTTTGATAGATTCATGTTGCGGATGCATCATTTTATTCAGATTGACTCAAATTATCTATTATTTCAAGTATTTCATCTTCATGATTTTCCGGTGCTTCCACATGTCCCCAGCCTTTTGAATGCTGAAACAGCCCGTCATACGCTGAATCATGATAGCTTCTCATCATGTGGGGGATGTTTTGCTGAGTAAGAACATCGTCTAAAAGCTGCGCCTGTATTTCATTTTCAAGAACAGCTATTTTTTTGTATTTTTCCATATATTCGCTCCATTGATTTTAACATTTCAATAAATTTGAATGGATATTGTTTTGAGTTTTAGTTTCTTATCTCTTTTATGATAGTTTTTCAATACCTGAACCATGGGCATTTGACTTTAGGATTATTGCTATTATTATTTAAGCATTTGAATTTTATTGATATTGCTGAAACTCTAAAAAGATCAACAGAGTAAAAAGCAAAACAGTATTTGACGATGAGCAATATCTGGAAGCTGCAAAGATAATTAACGGTGCGGGCGGTACACCTCTGCAGGTCAATGAAACTCTTGTACAGATTATCAAGGAGTTGGTTGAGGAAGAAGAAATCAATCTGATTTTGGCGTTTAAAGATAAAACATCACAGACGATGGAACAGCTAAAAGAAAGCAGCGGTCTTCCCGAAGCTGAAATATTAGAAAAAACAAAGGTTTTAGCCAAAAAGGGAATTATCTTTAATCAGCCGAGCAGCAAAGGTGTGATGGTTTTTCGCCTGCTTCCACTGGTCAATGTGGGTGTGTTTGAATATACGTTTATGCAGAAGCTGGAGCCCACAGAGAAGAATAAAAAAATTGCAGGGTTGTTCACACGGTTATTTCAAGAGATGGATGGTTTTGTTCAAAGTATTTATGACGGCGTTGTTCAGCATATGGAGAATATGCCTGCTGTTGACAGAACCGTACCCATACAAACTAACAAGATCAGCGGCGATTCAACGATTATTGAGATCAATCAGGAAGTCAGCCGGCAGTCCGCGGACCAGGTTTTACAAACCCAGAACGTCAAAGACCTGATAGAAAAGTTTGATGAGATAGCAGTGGGGCATTGTTTTTGCCGGCATCATAAAGACATGGAAGGCCGTTCGTGCAAACAGACAGACCTGCGGGAGAACTGCTTTACCTTCGGAAAATCGGCCCGGTTTACGACTGAGCAGGGGTTTATGCGAATGATCGGCAAAGAGGAAGCTATTCAGATCCTGCTGAAATCCCAGGAAGATGGATTGGTTCACAAAACGTTTCACCCGAATTTTGATATTACCAGAGATGAAACAAGCATTTGTAACTGCTGTAAATGCTGCTGTGGAAATTCGGTGGATAATCAGATTGGTCCGATTGTCAATGCAGCCGGTTACCTGGCAAAAGTGGAACCTGAAAAATGCACGGGGTGTGAAGCGTGCTTAGGTTACTGTCAAACCGATGCTATCACCATGGGTAGTGATAACATAGTAGAGGTGGATGAAGAGCGTTGCCAGGGATGCGGGGTATGTGCCTACATGTGTCCGGAAGATGCCATTCATTTAATAGAATCAAAAAGGATTGTGAGAATTGCCCCGCCGCGGAAAAGCGCTGCGTAAAACACTGTAGCGGTATTTTGGAGATTTTGTTTGCTGCAAAAACTCAAAGATTCAATACATTATGCAGGGTTTATTCCTCGGTTCGTTCTGGGGATGAGCCCTG
>JAFDFT010000414.1 GCA_019309685.1 Deltaproteobacteria bacterium | reverse complement strand
ATGTCATGACTCACCCAAATCAGAGATGAATGAGGTTTTCGCCCGTAATCTGAAAGATCCTGTTCTACCAAATCTACATTCTTTGAATCCAGGTTGGCTGTTGGTTCATCAAGAAGAAGTACTGCGGCCTGGTTTGCCAAAAGACGAAGTAAAGCCAACCGCTGCCGTTCACCGGAAGACATTCTGTTTACTTCCCATCCTTTTACATCTTCTTCAAAACCTAACGCATCCAGTGAACCCTGATCTAAACGATCAAAATGTTCTCCTACAGTTTCATACCACCAGCTACTTTCTGCTGGCATCAAGCCAACCATTTTTCGCCACTCAGGAGCCTTTATATGACCCGCTTCAATCCCATTTAGAAACACAAAGCCCGTATGGGGGTCAATATCGGCAACCGCTCTGAGCAGTAAACTTTTGCCGATCCCGGACGGCCCTGTGATACCAACGCACTCGGACCCTTCAACGCGAAGATCAACGGGCCCCCTTTCTAAAAAACATAAATTTTCTATTCGTAACCGTTCCAAAATCATCTCACACTTTTTTTATCCCCGGCTCATTCTGCTTCTCATATGCCTTTAGAGCAATCATCAGTACAGAAATCGCTGCTGGCGTCATCCCGTCAATCCTAGACGCCTGCCCAAGAGAAGCAGGCTTGACGTCTGAGAGTTTTTCCTTTAGCTCATTTGAAAGCCCGTGTACAAGCGTATACTCAAAAAATAAAGGTATTTTCATTTTTTCCATATTCTTATACCTCTCTATTTCTCTTAACTGCCTTTGAATATACCCCTCATACTTAATCTCTATTTCAACCTGCCGGGCAACATTTTCATCTATGTTTTCAGGACTTCTAGCAAGTGTTTCTACTACATGATAATCCATCTCTGTCCTTTTCAAAATCTGATCCAGATGGCAGACTTTACTCAACGGTCTTGCACCCATACGAACCAAATACGCATTTGTTTCCGGTATTGGTTTGATAACCGTTGACTTTATTCGTTTTACTTCCTTTGAAATTTGCTTAATCCGTTCTTTCAAGTCCTTTAGTGTATCGTTGGGAATGAGTCCAATCTGATTTCCGGCCTCCATGAGTCTTATATCTGCATTGTCCTCTCTTAGCATGAGGCGGTATTCCGCTCTCGAGGTCAACATTCTATACGGCTCTGCGGTTCCTCGTGTAACAAGGTCATCCACCATAACTCCCAAATACGCCTGAGACCTGTCGAGAATAAACGGTGCCCTTCCCTGAACCGCGCATGCCGCGTTAATACCTGCCCATAAACCTTGGGCACCCGCTTCCTCATAACCTGAAGTGCCATTAATTTGTCCGGCAAGATACAACCCTGAGATCCGCTTTGTCTCAAGGGTGGACAATAGCTGGACAGGATTAATATAATCGTATTCAATAGCATACGCCGGCCGCATGATCTCGGCTTCTTCCAGACCTTCAACTGATCGGACAAAATCAATCTGGATGTCCATGGGCAGACTGTTTCCCAGGCCGCTTGCATATATTTCTTCTGTGTTCAACCCTTCGGGCTCAAGGATCACCTGGTGGCTCTCTTTGTCGGAAAACCGAACAATCTTATCTTCAAATGATGGGCAATACCGTGCGGCCACGCCTTTGATATTCCCACTGTAAAGAGCTGATAATTTGATATTTTTCTTGACAATACCATGAGCCCTAAGGTTGGTCCGCCCTATATAGCTTGGGATTTGCTCCAAAACAATTTGTTCTGTAAAAAATGAAAACGGCTTTGGGTGTGGGTCCGCATCGTGCTGTTTGAATCTACTAAAATCAATACTTGACCGCTTCAGTCTGGGGGGTGTTCCTGTTTTCATTCTCCCAAGCTCAAAACCCAGCTCCCCAAGATCCGCAGGCAGGCCATAAGACGCGAACTCTCCAGCCCTTCCTGCTTTAAATGAATTTAAACCAATATGAATCAAGCCGTTTAAAAATGTTCCTGTGGCAAGAATAACTTTTTCAGACCGATACCCAAAACCTGTATCCGTCACAACGCCCTTCACTTCTCCGTCTTCCACAACAAGCTTTTCAACCATGGCCTGTTTTATATCCAAATTCTTTTGCTTCTCAAGAACCGCCTTCATTTCAATATGATAAAGGATTTTATCGTTTTGTGTCCTGGTGGAATGGACTGCAGGCCCCTTCTTTGTATTGAGGGTACGGTACTGAAGGGCTGTTTTATCCGTTATCCTGGCCATCTCTCCGCCAAGCGCGTCAATCTCTTTGACCAGCTGACCTTTTGCCATACCGCCGATAGAAGGACTGCAGGGCATAGCAGCAATCTTATCTAAATCAATTGCCATGAGCAGAACACTGCATCCCATTCTTGAAGCTGCGAGTGCAGCTTCACATCCGGCATGTCCCGCGCCTACAACAATGATATCGTATGTGTTATTATAAAATGTCATTAGCAGTTTGCTGTATTTCGATATTTAGTTTATTATTCTATAAAAAAACATTTTATAACTCCTTTGCGACAAGGTCAAGTTGTTGGAATCATTCCGATGAAGAAAAGATATAATGATTTAAATTCATGGCTTCAAAATATCTATGAATGCCGGGTACAGAAAATAACCATTGACGCAGGACTTTCCTGCCCGAACAGGGACGGCACGATTTCATCATCCGGATGTATCTATTGTAATACGCTGGGATCCGGAACCGGTGCTCACGCAAAAGGGCTTAGCATTACACATCAACTCGCCCAAGGGAAAAACGCTCTTATTAAACGATATAAGGCAAATAAGTTTATAGCTTATTTTCAATCATTTTCAAATACTTATGCACCACTTGAAAAGCTGAGGACCCTTTACGAAGAGGCACTGGCTGTTGAAGATGTGGTTGGCCTTTCTGTTGGTACCAGGCCGGACTGCATCAGCGAACCTGTTTTACAACTGCTGCAGGGATACGCTCAAAATTATCTTGTATGGATTGAATACGGACTTCAATCCGCACATGATTCAACACTATCATTTATTAACAGAGGACATGATTTTAAATGTTTCGTTGATGCTGTTAAAATGTCGCAGGGAAGGCATTTAAAGATTTGCGCACACATTATACTCGGCCTTCCCAATGAAGGAAAAAAGCAGATCCGGGAAACCGCAAAGGCAATCGCCAATCTTGGAATCGATGGGATCAAACTCCATTTATTATACGTAATAAAAGGTACCAGACTAGAAGAACTTTACCAAGAGGGGAAATATAAATGTATTGAGCAGCAGGAATACATAGACTGTGTATGTGATTTT
>JAFDFT010000413.1 GCA_019309685.1 Deltaproteobacteria bacterium | reverse complement strand
CTTATATCCAGTCAATTCTCGGAAGCAGCAAGATACGTTCGCTGGGGAGAAACCCGATGGTAGAGACCGAACAAGAAATGATTCTTGATGCGGGTGAGGGAGTAAGGCTTCAGGGATTTTATTCACCACAGACGGATGGGGAGTCTGGGGAGTCTAAAGGCCTTGTGATAATGCTCTCCGGCTGGGAGGGGAGCAGCAGATCCACGTACATGCTGTGTACAGGCAGGTATTTTTACCGGAACGGCTATTCCATATTTCGGCTGAACTTCAGAGATCATGGAGAGACCCATCATCTCAATGAAGGCCTTTTTTATGGAACTCTTCTGGATGAGGTTTTTGAATCTGTACGACAGGCCGCAGGCTTGGAAAGCGGATTGCCCACGTTTCTTGTCGGTTTTTCGATGGGGGGGAATTTTGCGCTTCGCGTTGCCAGAAAGTGTTCAACGGATCGCATAGAAAATCTTATGCATGTTGCTGCCATAAGCCCGGGTCTTAATCCCACAACTGCCACGGATGCGATAGACACTGATTGGATTTTCAAGATGTATTTTTTAAGGAAATGGCGAAGGTCGCTTAGGAAAAAGGAGACGTTGTTTCCTCATATATACAATTTCAGTGAGTTGTGGCCGCTTCGTACGTGCAGGGAGATGACAGACTGGATGGTTGAAAACTACAGCGATTTTAAGGATACCAATGAATATTTCCAAGGCTATACGCTTACTGACGGGGCATTAAAGGATATCACAGTGCCAACGACTATGATCATTTCTGAGGACGATTCGCTGGTGAGCATTGAAGATTTCCGCAGGCTCGAGCTGAATGATCTTACGGAGCTGATTATTCACAGCTATGGGGGGCACAACGGCTTTATTCTAAGGTTTCCGTTTTTAAGCTGGTATGAACAGAAGTTAGTTGAGATTTTTGACAGGAAAAGTCGACCGGTCTGATCCTGCATTAGTTTCCTACATGATGAGATTTTAAATAAAACGGTATGTAGAATTTAGTCTTTGCAGGCTTACAGTAGTTTGTTGCGAGGAGCATTCATCCTAATTCGCAAGGATTTCATGAAGTTTCTGAGAAAGCTGAACCATGTTAAACGGTTTTTGAATAAATCCATCACACCCTTGTTCAAGTATTTTTAATGCCTTGACGTCCAGGCTATATCCACTGGAAAGAAGAACTTTCGCGTTTGGGTCTATTTTTTTTAAATCGTCGAACGTTTCACTGCCGGTCATATTTGGCATGATCATATCCAGGATAACGATACTGATATTACCCTGATTTTTTTTGTATATCTTGATTCCTTCGAAGCCATTTGTAGCTGTCAGCACATCATAGCCCAGTTTCTGTAAAAGTTTTTTACCCACGGTCAAAATCATCTTTTCATCATCAATTAAAAGTATAGTCCCTGAACCCTTTCGTATTTCTTTACTCTCCTCTCGCTCTTTTTCCGGTTTCTTTGTTGATGCAGGCAGATAAATATTAAAGGTAGAGCCATGTCCCGGTTCACTGTAGACCGTAATAAAACCACTGTGGTTTTTTATAATGCCATACGCGGAAGAAAGCCCCATACCTGTTCCTCGCTCTTTTTCCTTGGTTGTAAAAAAGGGATTAAATATCTTTTTTACTGTCTCTTTATCCATACCAATGCCGGAGTCCGTCACAGATATTTTTACATAATTTCCGGGTATGACTTCAAAAGGCTTTGTGTAGGTTTCATCGATCACAATATTTTCAGTGTGGACAAAGATTTCTCCTCTATCTGACATAGCCTGCCACGCGTTGACAAAAAGATTCATCAATACTTGTTCTATTTGCCCTCTGTCGGCCTCAACCGTCCAGAGTTCATGGTCATATTTGCCAAGGATAGTAATTTCCTTTCTGGTCCTTCCAAATATGCGGTTATGGCCCTTAATCAGCGCATTTAGATCGATTGCCCGAACTTCATATTTTCCTCCTCTTGCAAATCCGAGGAGTTGTTTTGAAAGATCCACCGCACTTTTAACAAAGCCCTCTATTTCTGTTAAATGCTCATGATGCGGGTGCAAGGGATCGATATCGGACAGCATGAGAGCATTATAGCCGAGAATTCCCATGAGCAGATTGTTAAAGTCATGGGCAATACCGCCCGCTAATGTACCTAACGCTTCCATACGCTGTGCCTGCTGGAGTTGAGCTTCCATACTTTTTTTTTCATTTTCTGCTTTCTTTAATTCCGTAATATCTCTGAACACCTCAATAACGGATTGACTCCCATCAGGGTTTAATATGGGTGCAACAGCGACGTTATATTCATTGTTCCCAATTTTAGTCATGTACTGTGACGTATTTCTCTTAATATCAGAGGTTATTAGTGTTATACACGAAGGGCATTTTGATGTATTACCAAGCACTTCCCAGCAAACGCTGCCTATTTGTCCCCCAAATTTTTCCATTCCGGGTTTATTAATAAATTGTAAAGTAAAATTAGTGCCGATGATTAATACGGGGTCGGCCATGCTGTTTAACCATGTTTCCAGGTTTTGCCGGGTTTGAAGCGCATTATTATAAAGACGGGCGTTTTCCAGCTTAATGGCCATTTCGTTGCTGATGGTTTGAACCAGCTCTTTTTCTTCAATGCTATATGATTGCTCTGAACGTTTTTTGCTTAAGATAAGTATCCCTGTCAGCTTGTTTGAGCCTGTTTTTAAGGGGATAAATAATTCCGCGCCAATCTGTTTTAAAATCTTTTTTTCTTTTGGTGCAATACTTTGCAATTGAGGGATAATATCAAAATCACGGATAGAAATGATATGATCAGAACGGCTTAGGTGCCCGATGAAAGGGCTTCTGTTTTTTAAAAGAAATTTATTGTTAGATGGATTAGAATCTGAAGAATATTTTAAAACAAAACCATCTTTTTCAGCAGAGGGCAGCAACAGAAATACAGCTTCCGGTACTAGTGCATTTGCAATGACCGTCACCATGTTTGTACCAAGGATAGCTGTATCCATGATATTGTGAGTTTCACTGATAAAGAGCTGCAGTGCTTTAATATGATCATACCTGTTTCTATAAAACAATTTGTCAACAAAGCGCTGTACCTTTAACCAAATAGGACGCAACGCGAAGGCAATAACAGTTACCAGTATAACATACGCCCAGGATTCAATATCCTTGTTTTGAAACAGACGGCTAAAGATGAATATGGCTGAAGTATATGTTATGACAATAATAGCGCTGATCAGAATATAGGCTGTGCCTTTTCGAATGACAAAGCGCACGTCAAGGAGATTGTGTTTTGTAATCC
>JAFDFT010000412.1 GCA_019309685.1 Deltaproteobacteria bacterium | reverse complement strand
TACCAAAAGCTTGTTGAAGGACTTGGGGGCGTAGGCTATTTTATTGATAAAATCGAAGATATTCGCCCGACTCTTGAAAAAGCGTTTGCTTCCGGAAAAACAGCGTGTATCAACATTATGACTGACCCAACTACGGTAAGTCCGGGAAGTGTGGCACTTGCGAATTTAGGAGCATATCAGGCAAATATGTAAAAATATAAATGTTTTAAGTTTTATGTTTTACTTATATGTATGTTTTGTTGTTGAGTTTCATTTCATTCGACTCAACCTACAATACTGTCACTACGAGAAATCCTTCGGCTATGTTCAGGACGAAGAACCAATCCCATGATTTTTAATCTAACTGGAAATTTCTTCGTATCAGAAATTATCTTGAGCATGCCGAAAGACTCCGCTCGCAATGACTATAAAACCAATTCTGTTCAAGCTCACCGATATGCCAAGTATCTATAGTATTAATAATAAACTTTCTTAAGGAGAAAATTAATGCCGTACGAATATATTTTATACGAAGTAAAAAATAAGATCGCTAAAATAACCATAAACCGTCCTGATGCATTGAACGCGTTAAATCCCGATGTTCTATCAGAAATCGAATCATCCATACAAACTGCTGAAAACGATGACACTGTCAGTGTAATCGTTCTTACTGGCGCTGGGAGAGCATTTTGTGCGGGTGTGGATTTAAACTATCTTGAAGATAGTGCAGGTGCTGACAGTGGTGCTAATCTGAACAATGCTGCCAGAGCCCTTCAAACTGCGATTGAAAACGTCCCAAAAGTCGTGATTGCGATGGTCAATGGCTTCTGTATTACCGGTGGGCTTGAAATCGCCTTATCCTGTGATCTTATTATTGCCTCTGATGAAGCCAAGTTCAGCGATTCTCATGTTCGTTGGGGACTTCGCTGTACTTGGGGGATGAGTCAGCGTCTACCTCATCGAGTTGGAATTACAAAAGCCAGAGAATTAACCTTTACAGCAGAAATGATTACCGGTAAACAGGCAGAGCAGATTGGGCTGGCGAATCTTTCCGTTCCATTAGAAAAACTAGATGATGCAGTAAATGAAATGGCTGATAAGATCATGGCAAACAGTTTAGATTCGGTTGCCGCCCATAAATATCTGTATAACCAAAGTGCAAAAGATTTCATGGCTAAGGGGTTGGAAAGAGAGTACACAACAAAAGTCGATATTAAAGATACCCTGGACCGCCTTACCAGTTTCGCAAAAAAATGAGAAGAAAAGATAAGGAAATTTCCGACCCTGAAATGATTCAATGGATCATTCGAAGGTCTACTGTTTGCCGCCTTGCAATGGTTGAAGGAAGTAAGCCCTATGTGGTGCCCTTATGCTTTGGATTTGAAGATAACTGCCTTTACTTCCATTGCTCCGAAAAAGGGAAAAAGATAGATATTCTTAAGGCAAACAATAATGTTTGTTTTGAGTTTGATATTGATCAAGAGGTTATCCCATCTGATAAAGCATGCAGTTTTGGCATGAAATATTTTAGTGTTATTGGTTTCGGCAAGGCATCTTTTATTGAGGATAACAAAGAAAAACAAAAGGCACTTGATATTATTATGCACCAGTACTCTGAAAAGTCTTGGAATTATTCTGATGACTTTATCACTCATATCTTGGTTATTAAAGTTGAGATTGATAGTATTGCTGGAAAGCAATCAGGCGTTGATTAGTGAATAGTGACGAATAAATGGAGTAGTTTTAAGTTTTAGGTTTTACGTTTTAGGGTGGGTAGAGCTTAGGAAAAACCACCATAAACAGCGAATGTTATTAATTGTTGGGTTTCACTTCATTCAACCCAATCTACTACTTATACTGTCATCCTGAACTTGATTCAGGATCCAGGAGTATATAAACGGAAAAGACCTTTTTATTCCTGGGTGCCGGATCGGTGTCCGGCATGACGAATTTTTATGATCATAGATGATAATTAATTGTGAATAAAGACGACATCCCATATAAAGATATCAAGACAATTTTTATAGACGCGGGTAATACGCTGATCTCTATGGATTTTAGCTGGGTATTGCGAGAGCTTGAGCCCTTTGGTCTTACCTGCACTGTTGAGCAGCTTCAAAGGGCTGAAGCTGCTTCTCGGCCGGTTGTTTCCAAAGAACTGGAAAGACTGAAATCCACAGAATCTGATGATACATTTGCGTTTTATGTAAAAGCCACCATTGAAAACCTCCCGAAAGAAACTTTGCCAAAACATGACAACATAGACAGCATCCTGACCTCTATTTTACCTGTTCTTCGCGCTCCAGGCCAAACTATGCGTTTATGGTCATATATCCTTCCGGGCGTACCAAAAGCTCTAAGCATTTTAAATGAAAAAGGATTTCAATTAGCTGTGGTCAGCAATTCAGATGGAAGTGTTGAAAAGGGATTATCCGACCTGGGCCTTTCCCAGCATTTTCACGCAATTATAGATTCTCAGGTAATTGGCTATGAAAAACCGGACCCTCGTATATTTGAACATGCACTTGCTATTTGTAATGCTGATCCGGATCGCACAGTTCATATAGGGGATATGTATGATACGGATATTTTAGGCGCAAAAGCTGCTGGAATTCATTCAATTTTACTTGATCCCTACAATGACTGGAATATCACCGACTGCCCTAAACAGCCTGATCTTCTGAACTTTGCTATGTTTATTGCGGCTAAAATAGGTCGTTAAATCATAACCAAACCGCTCCTATTTAAATATGAACTAATTGATTTTAATTCAGCTTAAATCCTGGATGCCGGATCAAGCCCGGCACGACAACTTTTACACCTTCAGTACAAACAACTTAACGGTCATCCTGAACTTGATTCAGGATCCAGGATTTATTTTTTATAGGATATTCTATATACTCAATTGTATTTTTCAATTTCTATTTCAAACACTTAAAAGCCTTTTAAATTAACGTTGACATACTATTAAACTTTCTATATCATTTTGGTAATACCACCAGCCATCAGGAGAATCTCATGCAGGAACTACTCAAGCCGATTAAATCTGAAAGTCTTAAAGAAATATTTATATCAAGATTTGAAAACCTGATCCTTTCAGGAAAACTTTCCATAGGACAAAAATTACCCTCTGAGCGCGAACTCGCTCTTCAACTTGGTGTCAGCAGACCGGTTGTTCATGAAGGCCTTGTTGATCTCGCTTCCAAAGGTCTGATCACATTGACACCAAGGATAGGAACCGTGGTCAATGACTATCGTACTGAAGGGTCTCTGGCCATGCTTACATCCCTTTTCAACTACCATGACGGTCAGC
>JAFDFT010000411.1 GCA_019309685.1 Deltaproteobacteria bacterium | reverse complement strand
TCCGCCTCGCCGTCTGAAATAATCGTACTTTTCGCGTCACCAAATACCAGGGCCGACTCAACCACACCACCTCTTTGAGCCATACCGTGGATTTCGCTCATTCGAATAGGCACATCCGCAAGAAGCGCTGCCTCTCCCAGGACTTTTGATGAAAGAAGATTCCCCTGACCTCCGACCGCTACAATAATTAACCTCGTTATATCCATTTCTTTGTTCCTATTGATTCTATTTTTAGTCTTGTTTCAAATCGTAGGTTGAGTTGAATGAAATCCATTAGTGTTGGGTTTCGCTACGCGCCACCCAACCTATTTCTGTGTTTGAACTTCAAGCCTCCCCGCTTCACCTTGTCTCCTTTTCTGTCTTTTAAAATCTGTGACAATCCGTGAAGACCCGTGTCCTATTTCTTCACCGGCAATATCGCATTTTCGGGACAAATCTGAGCACATACCGCGCACCCCACACACATATCCGGATCAATTTGTATCTGATCTCCCTCAACAAAAAATGCCGGGCATCCAAGATCATTAATACAATTCTTATGTTTTTTGCATTTATCGCTAACATAAAAAGGCCGAATATTGAGCTGTTTCAGGCTTTTCGCGTAAAGCGTGCAGGGTTCTTGAGAAATAATAACGGAAACGCCTTTAAAGTTTAGCGCTTCTTTAATCTCCTCAATGCTTTTTTTGACTTTATACGGTTTTATGGTCTTCACAAGAGGCACGCCTATGGCATTCACCAGCTTTTCAATGGAAACACGGCCATACCCGGAAAAATTTAGCTGTTCCATATCCACACCGGGATTGGGCTGATGTCCGGTCATGGCTGTTGTACCGTTATCAAGAATAACCAGGGTAAAATTATGATTATTAAACACAGCATTAATCAACCCGGGAATGCCTGAATGAAAAAATGTGGAATCACCGATTAATGAAATAACTTTTTTATCCGTTACTGTCGAAAATCCGCCCGCGGTTCCCGCTGAAGATCCCATGCAGATCAAAAAATCTCCCTTTGATAAAGGGGGCAAAAACCCAAGCGTATAACACCCGATATCAGTAGGACAAATAGTCTCCATTCCCTCAGAAGCTTTATTGATTGCGTAAAAAGTGGCCCTGTGAGAACATCCCGCGCATAAGTTGGGCGGGCGCTGAGGAATCTCAGGAACATCCGTAAGGTCTGGAATCGATCCGGGTTGATATGGCACATCAAAAAACCTGGCAATACATTCTCTTACTCCTGCCGGATTAAATTCAAATAGCCGCGAAAAAAGATCTTCCCCTTTACCGCGAATACTAAGAGTAAGCCCCTCTTCCTGCGCGAAAGCCTTCACCGCCTCTTCCATATAGGGCTCGCCCTCTTCAGCAACCAGAACTTTCTCACATCCCTTTAAAAAATCTTTTATTAGCGCGCCGGGCATTGGATGGGAAAAACCAATACGGAGCACTCTTGTCTTGTCCGATAGGCTCAGATCTGATATTGCGTCGCACACATACCCGTAGCTGACACCATTGCAGATAATTCCAAAAGAGCCGTTTCCATCTACAAAGTTGTAGTTGGATTTTTCTGATTCGCCTACAGCAGTTTCAAGATTTTTTAGCAGCTTGATATGCAGGTTTCTGGAAACAGCAGGGACCGTAACATAGTTAAATGGATCCTTTTTAAAATCTCCTTTTGTCACCCGCTGTTGAATATCCCCCAAAACCACACTCGCGGTCGAATGATTAATCCGAGTCGTAGTTCTTAAAATAACAGGTTCCTGGAGTTTTTCTGATAAATCAAACGCGTAGCGAACCATCTCCCGTGTCTCCGCCACCGAAGAAGGCTCCACAATTGGAAGGCCGGATAACTTTCCATAATACCGATTATCCTGCTCATTCTGGCTGGAGAACATATACGGATCATCCGCGGACACAATAACCAAACCTGCTTTAACACCTACGTAGGCCAAAGTCATCAGCGTATCTGCGGCCACGTTTACGCCAACATGTTTCATTACACACATGCTGCGAACCCCGGAATTTGCCGCCGCAGCGGATACTTCCAGGGCCACTTTTTCGTTGGTGCTGTATTCAAAATAAAGATCGCTTTCCTTTGAGATCTGAAAAAAACTCAATGAAATTTCAGAAGACGGTGTCCCGGGATATGTCGATGTAAAGGCCACGCCGGCTTCAATCGCCCCCCGGGCGATCGCTTCGTTACCAAGGAGCAGCATTTTTTCCCCTGGCGAATCAACAAGTAACTTATGCATGTTATCTTCCTTATACCTTTTGTCTTAAACGGTTCGAAATCAATTATTACCTGAATCTTGCATGAAAATTGATGAGAATCTTTTTCGATGAGTTATAATAATAGTTCCAGTAATATTTTAAAATTAAAGCATTGTACCCATATGGTAAAAGGAACATTGTTATATTTTCTCATCAATTTTCACCCGATGGGCGAACCGGAGACGTCCATATGCGACGTTACTAAGGGTTCGCAATAGTTCAAATAGTTCACTATGGCTTCACCCTTAGATGCAGCTTGTTGAGCGTAAGCGAAATCCCGCTTGCGGGGCATATGAAAGTCTCCATTTCGTGCAAAATTCAGGTATTAGCTTATTATTTTACCATGTAACAGATTCTATATACAGTGGTAATGGTTGTGTAAAGATTTTTCTATACTAAAACTCTTTACAAAGGACAATCCTTGATTTATAGAATTTTATGACTAATTTAAACCTGAATTTTGGACTTGTGCGATTCGCCTATTATCGATTTCCCCGGTCAGATAACATTATGGTAATGAGGTTTTTATGAAAAATGAGATTGTGCTTGTTCTCGCCTCAAGAAATAAGGGGAAGACAGCGGAAATTCAAGACCTGTTAAAAGACTTTCCCATTACAATTAAAAATTTAGATGATTTCGGCCCTATCCCGCACGTTGAAGAAACCGGAACCACATTTGATGAAAACGCCTACTTAAAAGCGAGCTTCACAGCTAGAATGCTCGGTTTACCTGCAATGGCGGATGATTCAGGCGTATGTGTAGACGCTTTAAACGGAGCGCCAGGTGTATATTCAGCCCGTTACGGGGGCGAGGACGCTACTGATGAACAACGCTGTGACAAACTTCTTGAAGACTTGAAAGATGAATCCAACCGAAAAGCCGCCTTTGAATGTGTTATTTCAATTGCTGTACCACCAGGCCCGGCGCTTACTTATGAAGGGCTGTGCGAAGGCCTGATCGCAGATCAACCCTCAGGTACCAACGGGTTTGGGTATGACCCTATATTTTATTACCCACCGCTAAACAAAACATT
>JAFDFT010000410.1 GCA_019309685.1 Deltaproteobacteria bacterium | reverse complement strand
TCCTGAATGTGATGCCTGGGATCTGCTGTCAGCCACTTTTCCTGCCGGTACATTGTCGGGCGCACCAAAGATACGGGCCATGGAAATTATCGCGGAGCTTGAGCAGGAACCCAGAGGACCTTATGGCGGCGCAGTAGGATACATCTCATTTAACGGCAACATGGATATGGCCATTACGATTCGGACAGCCTGTATTGAAAATGATGAACTCATCGTTCGAGCGGGAGCAGGTATTGTTGCGGATTCTGACCCAAAGCGTGAACATGAGGAAACAGTAAATAAGGCAATGGCCATCCAAAAAGCATTACAGCTTTTAAAGCACTCACAGGATCGCCAGGAGAACTAACCATGATTTTAATGATTGACAACTATGACTCATTTACATTTAATCTTGTTCAGTACCTTCGCCAGTTAGGGGCTAAAATCGATGTGTATCGCAATGATGCACTCACCATCTCTGATATTGATACCATGAAGCCAAAGGGTATTGTAATCTCACCCGGTCCAGGCAGACCGGAATCCGCAGGTATATCCGTTTCAGTCATCAATCACTTTTCAGGTAAAATTCCGATTTTGGGTGTGTGTCTGGGACTTCAAAGTATCGCATACGCATTCGGCGGAAAGATCATTTCAGCAAATAAAATTATGCACGGAAAAACCTCCATGATAACGGCCGATAGCCAAAAACTGTATCAGGGGATAGACAAACCATTCACTGCCATGCGATATCATTCGCTTGCTGTTTCAAGAAACGAACTGCCAGACTGTTTGCAAATATCTGCTGAATCTGAAGACGGTGAAATAATGGGTCTTCGCCATATGGAACATACGACAGAAGGGGTTCAATTTCATCCTGAATCAATTATGACCCCCATTGGGAAACGTCTTCTTAGAAATTTTATTAATATCACAGAGAGCCAGGAAAAGGTAAAAGAATAATATTCATATGATCAATAGCAAAGGAGTAATGACATGTTTCGAGAAAATCTAGGCAAAATTATTCAGAAAAATGATTTGAGTGAAGCGGAAATGTCCCAAATGATAACAGATATCTTTTCAGGAGATATTACAGACGCCCAGATCGGCGCTTTCATGGCTGCACTGGCGACCAAAGGTGAAACCTTTAAAGAACTCGCCGGCGCCGCTCAAGCCATGCGGCGAAAGGCACAACGGATTCAGGCTTCTTCACCAACAGTTGTCGATACCTGCGGAACCGGCGGTGATGGCGCCAAGACGTTTAATATTTCTACAACCACTGCTTTTGTTGTCGCGGGCTGCGATGTAACAGTTGCGAAGCATGGCAATCGTTCTATTTCAAGTCAGTGCGGAAGCGCAGACCTTCTCGAAGCCCTTGGCGTAAAGATAGATCTTCAACCTGAACTGGTAGAAGAAGCGGTTTCTGAAATCGGTATTGGTTTTATGTTCGCCCCCGTATTTCACGGTGCCATGAAGTTTGCCGCCAAAGCGAGAAAGGAAATAGGACTCAGAAGTATCTTTAACATGCTGGGCCCTCTGACAAATCCGGCAGCCGCTAATTGTCAGCTTCTGGGAGTGTTTGCTCCGGAACTTACAGAAATGTTTGCCAATGCCCTGAAACTGCTTGGCGGGAAACGGGCCTTTGTTGTTCACGGGCACGATGGTCTTGATGAAATTTCTGTCTGCGCGCCAACCCGGGTTTCAGAACTTAATGATGGGATGGTTCGTACATACGATATTGACCCGGAACAATTCTTCGGCAAACTGGCAGATTCGAATGATCTGAAGGGAGGAGATCCTCAAATGAATGCGAACATCACTAAAATCATTTTAAACGGAGATCCGGGCCCAAAAAGAGACGTGGTAGTTTTAAATGCCGCGGCAGCATTGACAGCCGCTGGAAAATCAAAAGATCTAAAAGAAGGTATTGGTCTCGCAGAAGAATCCATTGACAAAGGAGCGGCTGCTTTAAAACTGGATGCACTGATAAAATTCACTCAGGAAATTGGATAATGGGAAAAGACTTCTTAAATATAATTTTAAAAGACAAAAAAGAAGAAATCAAATATTCAAGAAGTCGTGTTCCTGAAAACGAACTCAGGGAAAAAGCGATCCTTTTTCAAAAGCGGCGCTCCTTTTTCCAAAGCATGAAAAAACCGGGACCATCCGGGATTAATATTATTGCTGAAATAAAACGGGCGTCACCATCAAAAGGAGTCATCCGTAAAAACCTGGACCCCGCCTTATACGCCCTGGCTTATGAGAACGGGGGCGCTGCGGCCATATCCGTATTAACAGATAAAATTCACTTCAAGGGAAGTGCGGATGATCTTAAGAAAGTAAAAGAGGTGACATCCCTTCCGGTACTTAGAAAAGATTTTTTAATGTCTTCATATCAAATATACGAATCAATCGTTATGGGCGCGGACGCTGTGCTTCTTATTGTCAGAATTTTATCTAAAAATCAGTTAAAGGACTATGTGGACCTGTGCAATGAACTGAAGATAGATGCACTGGTTGAAGTTCATTCTGAAGATGACATAGAGACCGCTACCTGGGCGGGAGCGGAACTTATTGGAATAAATAACAGGAATCTGAGTTCTTTTGATACAGATATTAACAATGCTGTACGTATGGTTTCGCTCCTCAAGCCAAATCAGATCCCTGTAGCCGCAAGCGGTATTCAAAGCAGAAACGATATTAATATAATTACTAAATGCGGAATCAGCAATTTTTTAATTGGAGAAAGCCTTGTCAGGGCCAAAAACCCTCTGGATTTTCTTAAATCGCTTTTAAATGATTGAACATCTCCATAACAAAAAGGTTGTTATGAAAAAGATCGATAACGAACAGGATAACAGGCAGAGTCCTCAAATTAAGATATGCGGACTTACAAATGCACAGGATGCATATGAATGCGCGTCTTTGGGTGCGCATGCCATCGGATGTGTTTTTTATCCAAAAAGCCCCAGACATGTTAGTGAAAACCAGGCTCGAGATATTGTCAGGGCTCTGCCCCCTGCCATTATGGTTGTGGGTGTTTTTGTAAACAGCTCTTTTGATAAAATTATGGGAAAAGTTGATATGTGCGGCCTCAGCGCTGTTCAGCTCCATGGTCAGGAGCCGCCGGATCTTGTAGATAAACTTCGCAAAGAAAAACTTCTGATTATTAAAACTCTGTTTGATAAAACCCAACCGGGTTTTAAAGATGTTTCGCGGTATCATGCATCCGCGTATCTGGTTGAATGCGGGGAAGGAAAACTCCCAGGCGGTAACGCGCTTTCATGGGAATGGGGAAAGGCCAGTGAGCTTGGCAAGTCATATCCGT
>JAFDFT010000409.1 GCA_019309685.1 Deltaproteobacteria bacterium | reverse complement strand
ATATTCCGAGGATTATTTTTTGAGCATAACACAGAGATTGTGCGAAAAGACCATTAATCAACAGACTCATAAATGAGCACAGAACCCGCAATGGTAATAAGGAACCGAAGACAATAAAAAGGGGCTCCTGAACAGAGAGCCCCTTTTGTTATATATTATCATAGGGTTATGCTTATCATACTTAAGCTTTCTGATAAGCGGCTTCCATTTCCCGACGATCCTCCATATCCATGAGGACTCTTTCTCTGGCCTTGTCTATGCCCAGGGCTCTGCGCTTTTTGTCGATATGGGCGATTATCATTCCGGCCATCTCTTTGGGATCGGGGGAAAATCCCCATTTACCCAGACCCTGTTCCTCAAGCCCTTTAAACAGGAGTTTGTGAAACTTGGTCTCTTCAACAATGGGAAATGTTACCCCAAAAACAGTGTATACGCCTGAGGCAACAAAATATTGCCCTATGCTTATGGCTTTTTCGCTCATCCATTCGGGTGCGGCGCCGGCTACAGGTAAATCAGCAATACTATTTCCCAGACCACCTTCTCGAACCATTGCAGAAGCTGCAATCAGAATCCGGCTGTTGTCCACGCAAGAACCCATACCCAATACCGGCGGCATACCGACGGTCTCACACACTTCATGCAATCCGGGGCCTGCAAGGATTGCGGCTTCCGGAGTGGTTAAGCCGGCTTTGGCAAGTGCAATCTGAGAGCATCCGGTCTGGAGAACCAGTACGTCATTCTTGATCAATTCCTTAACCAGTTCCACATGAGCCCAGTCCTGTTTGACTCTGGGGTTGGTACAGCCGACCACGCCGGCAACTCCACGGATTCTGCCGTTGATGATATTGTCATTGAGTGGGGTATAAGACGCTCGGAAGGACCCGCCAAGCATGTAATTGATATACTCGTGGGAAAACCCATGGACCCCAATATTCCTGATTTTTGGGATTTCAATTTCTCTGGTTCTGTTTGTGAACCGAGAAATTGCCTTGATGACGATTTCATCGGTGCAGGCACTCGGGTTGTGTTCGTCCAGTTCAATGTGCTGTGCGCCTTCGATATGGCATCTGGGATTGGTGGTGATAAGATGGGTTCCATAACATTCAGCCACCTTGGCCAGACCCTGTTTGATACACTGAACATCCACGGTCATAGCATCTACTGCACCGGTGACCAGAACGGCTTCCGTGGACATAAAGTTCCCTACATGGGGAATTCCGTGACGGGACATCATTTCCGCACCTGAACAGCACATTCCCACCAGATTGATACCCGCCGCTCCGGCTTTCTTGGCTGCATCAATGAGTGTGGGTTCATTGACCGATACCAAAATGGATTCAAAAAGATTGGGTTCATGACCATGAACGATAATATTGACATGGTCTTCTTTAAGAACCCCCATATTCACTTCCACGGCGACCGGAGTCGGGGTTCCGAAAAGAATATCGGATATTTCCGTTGCAACCATGGATCCTCCCCAGCCGTCGGCAAGGGCGGTACGGTTGATCTGTGTGGTAATGTTCTCATAATGCTGATCCACTCCCATGTGAGTCCGATGCATCAGCTCCATAACCTCCCGCATAGCTCCCCTGGGAACAATACCGAGTTTGCGCCAGGTCTCCAATGTTTTTTCAGGAACCCGTTTGGCAAATGGAATTTCCCCTTCCACCTGGGTATAGGTGCGCTCCAGTTCTTTGTAGAGGTCCATGGCAATATCATTAATCTCACGCCCTTCGACTTCAATGCCGATGGAAGATGCAACTTCCTCAAGCTTGTTCGGATCTTTGATTTCATAATCCGTGATATTACCCTTTACAACTTCACGGAAAAGATTGAGCATGCTCATTCCGTGGTCCGTATGGGCGGCACTTCCGGCAGCAACCATGCGTGCGAAATTACGAGACATAATTGTATCAATGGTTGCACCGCAAACTCCAACTTTACCATACGGATCTTTAGCGTTCAACCGGCAAGGTCCCATGGAACAATGTTTACAGCACGCAGAATCCGCACCAATAGGACAGGCTCTCATGCCGGCAGCTCGGTCAAATGCGGTCTCCACGCCGTCTCTTTTGGCCTTTTCCAGCATTTGTATGGTGGCCTCACAAATGGTAACATCCCTTGGGTTAATCTCTTTTTTCTTGGATAAAACTTTCTTTTTTTCCATTTTTACCTCCCTTTTTTGAAAGATTTATTATTTGGAGAGTTGACAATATGAAAATTAATGATAACAATTACTGTTAATAATATATACTACAATGTAACATGTCAAGTTTGGAAAATAAGAAAGCGACAGTTTATTATGATTTTTAAAAACAACTTTGTTCTAATATTATCTATTGCATTATTGACAGCTTTTAACTCCATAGTCTCTTTTGCAAATGAAGGGGGCAGCATGACTGAACATAAAACAAAATCTAACCGTCTGATTAATGAAAAAAGCCCATATCTTCTCCAGCATGCAAACAACCCTGTGGATTGGTATCCTTGGGGATCTGAAGCACTGGAAAGGGCACGCCGTGAAGATAAACCGATATTGTTATCCATCGGCTATTCCACATGTCACTGGTGTCATGTTATGGAAGAAGAGTCGTTTACGAACCCCCAAATAGCTGAATTGATGAATGCAAATTTTATCTGCATAAAAGTTGACAGGGAAGAGCGACCGGATCTGGACAGAATTTATATGACGGCTGTTACGGCAATTACAGGTTCAGGAGGATGGCCCCTGAATGTTTTCTTAACACCCGATCTTAAACCCTTTTACGGCGGAACTTACTTTCCTCTTGAAGCAAGACCCGGAATGATGACGTGGCCGGATCTTTTAAGGCTTATTACCAGAGCATGGCATGATCCCGTACAGAGGCAAAAATTTTTATCTTACAGTCTGGATCTTAACAAAAAAATCGCTGATTATTTATCGTGGCATTCGAAAGATGCTTTGGTTGATATAACCATCCTTGATAAAGCCATGGATGAATTTGTATCAAGATTTAATACAGATTTTGGAGGGTTCAGCGGAGCCCCTAAATTTCCATCGCCATCTATTCAGAATTTTTTGTTTGCGTATAATTATTATGTAAATCATGGGAACAATAAAACACAATATGATAATAAAGCACTTGAAATGAGTATATTTTCCCTTGATGCCATGGCAAAGGGAGGTATTTATGATCAAGTTGGTGGAGGATTTCATCGCTACTCCACCGATGCCAAGTGGCATGTTCCTCATTTTGAAAAGATGCTTTATGACAATGCTCAGCTTATTACAAATTATCTGGATGCCTATCTTGTAACTAAAAACAGA
>JAFDFT010000408.1 GCA_019309685.1 Deltaproteobacteria bacterium | reverse complement strand
ATTCAAATCTAAACCATCTCTGTTTTCTTTCTTTGTGAAACAAAACTTACTAAAAGATCATTTTATATGAAATATAAAAGGAAGACCCGAGCAAGATTCTGGAAACCCATCTTTATCTCATTCGCTGTCCTGACCGGTTTATCTATTATCACGATTTACATTATACTTTTTAATTACGATTTAGAAGATCTTAAGCCCTATATATCCAAACTTGTAGAGAATGCCACCGGGCGTGAACTGATCATTGACGGCAATATTCACTTGCAGGTCAGCCTCGCGCCAAGGATCATCATCGAAGATATTGCATTAAGAAATGCCCAATGGGGTTCAAACCAAAACATGATTCAGGCAAAACGGGTTAAATTTCAGGTCGCTCTTTTGCCGCTTCTATCAAACAAAATCATCGTCAAACAGCTTGTCATAAGCGGACCTGATATCCTCCTTGAGATTGGCCATACTGGAAAGACAAACTTTGAATTAAAGAAAGGATCCGATTATACAGATGAAAAAGTATGGGTAAAAAGAGACTTGCCGGTATTTGGTTTAAAAAAAATAATTATTGAAAATGGCCGATTTGCCTACAACAATCTTAGAACAAAAGAATTCTATACCGCTAAAATAAGAAGATTATCCATCAGCGGTAAGGATATCGAAAAACCAGTAAACCTAAAACTGTATGGGCTTTATAATGAGCAAACAATAAGGGCTGAAGGTACTATTGGTCCGATGCCGGCATTATCAGACCCTGCTGAAAAATTTCTACTCAATATTCTGGTTAAAGCGGGTGGGAATTTTCTGTCTCTTGACGGCAGCATCCAGGATACACCATCTAAGTACGAGATCGCTTTTGATTTTATATCAAAAATAAACAATCCATCCGTTATTGAGAAATTTACCCATCAGCCATTTCCGATAAAAATCCCGTTTAAAATATCAGGAAGGTTCACCACATCCGATCCGGATGTTTATCAAGTACCTGAATTTTATTTTAATTCGTATGGGATAAATTTTGGCGGATTCGTTACATTAACAATTAATCAGAAACGGCCAAAAATTAAAGCCGTCATTAACGCTAAAAAGCTAAACCTCAAACCCTTGATTCCGGTTTCCCATAAGGTCGGTTCAAAGAAGGTTTCACCTAAAACCGAACAGAAAGAATCCAGGGTATTTTCAGACGATCCTCTTCCTGTAAGTGATTTTAATGCCGTTGATGCCGATGTTCAAATAAGGGCAGATTCCGTTTTGCTTCCTGAAGCTTCTTTTCGCAACGTGTCTGCAAATATAAATTTAAAAAAGGGTTATCTATATATTGATGATTTTAAGGCGGATATGGGTACCGGCATTCTGGACGGATTTTTTTATCTTTACCCGGTTAAAAATATGTGGCGTGTGGAAACCGCAATGAAAGTGGAGCAGCTTCCTCTCAACCTTCTTGTTCCTGCAAAAAAGGTGACCGATTCCCTCGAGGGGAATATTGACATGCTCTTTTCCCTGGCGGGCCATGGGAAAAGTGTAGCAGAGATAATGAGTAATCTCGATGGAGATTTTGGCCTGTCCATGTGTGACGGTAAAATAGCCACTAAATATCTTGACGTATTGGGTGCTGACTTTAGCACCGGTCTTGTGAAAACACTCAATCCGTTTAAGAAAAGAACAGATCATACTGAGGTCAATTGTTTTGTATGCATACTGGATATAAATAAAGGGATGGCTCAAACAAAGGCGTTGGTTCTGGATACAGGCCGGGCGTTAACAATCGGCAGGGGGCGAGTGAATTTTACATCTGAAAAACTCGATATCTCGCTTAAGCCGGTTCCCAAGGAAGGGATCGGTATAGATAAAATTGGCAAAATAAGCATAAGTCTTTCAGAGCTATACAAACCGGTCAAAATTAGCGGCACGCTTGCCCGGCCGTCTTTGACCATTGATCTTACTCAAACGGCCATCACTTTGACAAAGGTGGCCGGCGGTGTCGCGCTTTTGGGGCCGGCCGGAGCTGCGCTGGCACTGGTTACGGGTAGAATCGGTGATGACAACCCCTGCCTTTCAGCAGTTGAAGCAGTGAAGCAGGGAAGCAAGGAAAAAGGCCTGATATATGATAAAAAAGAAGGAATTTTTCAGAGAACAACCGACAGTATTGTTGACAGACTTAAAAAATTACTCGGAAGAATTATAAAAAATCCAGAAAAAAAATCGCTGGCCTGAAACACCGTGTACTTGTATGGCTAAGTTCAATTCCATGCTACGTCTGATAATGTCCTTATCTTATTGACACAAAAATTGATACTGGATATATTGACTTCGTCTTACATCATTTAATCATTAGTCTAATCTTTTATGATTTCGCAAAAAGTGAAATTGTGACGACAAAGTAAAAAGTCATCTTGCCAGGCTCAAACTGCTGCCGCAAAAATACTTCACTGCGGTATTAAGATCCATCAGTTGTTTCAAAATATGCGTGTCATCTCATTAACCGAAGTAAGGGGGAAATATGGATACTCAGAGGCTTTTTGATGCCAACCGCTTCAGTAAATCAACACTATTGTTTCTCATCTGTCTGTCTGTCCTGATTATGGCTGTTGTGGCCGCATCTGCGGTTCAGCGTGATTTTGGGAGGGTGGAAGTAACAAACGCGCATTACAAAAATTACAATGGCATTGCTGTGCGCGCGAAACTGCTCCGACCCATAGAGGCCGCCAAAGACAATCCTATGCCGGGCGTTGTCTACATTCATGGATATCAGAATAACCGGGAGACCGGAGATGCGTATTGTATTGAACTAGCGAAAAGGGGTATCGTCGTCTTAAATATCGATGCGATTGGCAGGGGAAACTCAGGAATTCCCAATGATCCAAACGAAGCTGATTTTGATAAAACATACGGCGGGAAAACGTCTCTTGACTACCTGCGAGATCTTCCTTTTGTTAACGCGGCATCCACCGGTGTTATGGGGCACAGCCTTGGAGCTGAAATGGCATACAATATCGCGCTCAATGACACCACTTTAAAGGCCCTTGTAATTACCGGTTTTGCGTACAAAAAGGATGCCTCTTTAGAGATGCCGAAAAACATGCTGATGATTATTGGAAAATACGATGAATATCGGAAGCGGATGACAGGAACCAACGATATCGAAAAAGAGTGGATGGGTACACCGGAAACGCAGCAGGTTTTTCCCGTGCCTGATCCTAAATTCGGGGAGACCTATGGAGATTTTGCGAAAGGAACCGCACGGCGGGTTTTTATTCCACACATCACACATGTCCAGGAATCGCACAATAGTGCGGCAATCGCTGAAACTCTCCAA